>JBCCCJ010000167.1:0-8066 GCA_039033615.1 Bacteroidota bacterium | reverse complement strand
TGGCCCGCTAGGGGAAGATGGCTCGCTCCAGGGCATATTCAGGCACCTGGGAATCCCATTGGTAGGACCAGATGTATTGGCATCTGCTGCGGCCATGGATAAGGATGTTTGCAAACGCTTGCTGAGAGATGCTGACTTATTGGTGGCAGAAGGGATGAGTTTTCACTACGCAGAGGCCGAGAGCATCGACTATGCGGCCGTCCGAAACCAGTTGGGCTCTCCGGTATTCATCAAACCTGCGAACATGGGGTCCTCGGTTGGGGTCAGCAAAGCGGAAACCCGGGAAGAATTCCAGCAAGCCATCCAGGAGGCCTTTCGATACGACACCAAAATCATCGTAGAAGAGGCCATCGAAGGGCGAGAGCTCGAATGTGCAGTTCTGGGGAATGCGGCCATCGAGTGTAGCGGCATCGGGGAGGTGGATATGTCTGCCGGATTTTATACCTATGATGCCAAATACGAAAGCCCGGACGCGGCCAAAGTGGTCATTCCTGCTCCAGATCTGGACAATCAGATCATTGCCAAATTGATCTCGGTCGCCCGCTCGGCTTACCAAACCCTGGAATGTGAAGGCCTGTCCCGAGTGGATATGTTCCTGTGTGAAGATGGGCGGGTATATGTCAACGAAATCAATACGCTCCCTGGCTTCACCAGCATCAGCATGTATCCAAAATTGTGGGAAGAACAGGGCTTGCCATACGGGGAACTGCTAGATCGCCTGATAGAATTGGCCCTGGAAAGGGGCGCGCGAAATTCTGCCTTGGAGCGGCAGCGGTAGTGAAGCAGTTTTTGTATCTTTGAGCATGGAGTATCCTTCCAAAACCATCGAAGAAGCCGTTCAGGAACTAGCCAGTCTGCCAGGGATTGGGAAAAAGACTGCCCTGAGGTTGGCCATGCACATTCTCAAGCAGTCCGAAAACGAGGCCGAACGACTCGGATCGGCCATCATTGAGATGCGCAAAAACATCCGCTATTGCGAATGTTGTGGGAACATCTCAGACGATGTGCTTTGCAAGGTCTGCCGGAATCCGCGACGGGACAAAACGGTGGTTTGCGTAGTGGAAGACGCCAAAGACGTGATCGCCTTGGAAAATACGCACCAGTTCCAGGGACAATACCACGTGCTAAATGGACTCATCAACCCCTTGCAAGGCATTGGGCCATCCATGCTGAACATTGACAAACTCGTCAGTCGGGTGAAGGAAGGGACCTTGAAAGAAGTCATCTTCGCTTTCAGTGCGAATATCGAAGGCGACACCACCGCATTTTACCTCTCCAAAAAACTCGTCAACACCGGGGTCAACATCTCTAGCATCGCTCGGGGGATCCCCGTTGGGACTGATCTGGAATTCACCGATGAGATCACACTAGCCCGATCTCTGATCAATCGTACCCGCCTGGCCGTGCCCGGAAGCGAGTAACTAGTGCTTGCGGAACGAAGTTCCTATCCATAAAACTTGCCCTTTTTCCGCCTTACTGCGTCAGAAAAGGCTCACCTATATCTACAGGCTCGCCTTTTCTTCCTGGCCAGCCGAAAAAATGCCTGCGTTTTATTTGGTCAGTTACTTAGCTCCGAAAGCACTAGGAATTTTTTTTGACATTCCACGCCAGCACTTGTTTGCTTACCTTCGTCTATAGAATAACTGCTATCTATCAGACAAGACCGCAGGCTTGTTCTCACATTTGGTTCGACTTTATTGACCCCTTTCTACCATGAAAGCTCTCTCGTATGGCTTGGCATTAGGCTTGTGCGCCTCTCTACTTTGGAGTTGTGAGCGGGAGCAAATTGACAATACGGACAATGGCTACCCCATTGAACTGGAAATCACGCAGATTGGCAACCAGGTGAGTCTGTCCTGGCCGGAGGCCAACATTTCTTCCTTTGTGGAGTACCGTATCCTGCGTTCTCCAGACTCTATTCCCGACGAGCTTACCCAAAATGTAACCAACGCCACCATCGCTGGGCGAATCCTGAATTACGAAGAAGTGGAATTCCTGGATGATGAGGTACCTTTCGCTAATCGCTTGTATTACAAATTGCTGGTGGACATCGGAGATCGCTTTCTGCTGAGTCCGACCATTGCGGTAGACTTTGATCGAACGCTGCTAGACATCAGTTTCTCCACTGCTTGGTACGCCGGTACGGGAGATCAATTGTACATTCATGATGCGTTTGGGACTGGAGACCTACATCGGTATGATTTGAAGAAAAAGGAGGTTGCTGCCTCGAAATATTTTTCGAATAACTTTCAGGCCAAATTGTCCCTTGGCGAGTACGATGGGAAAACAGAGCTGTATCTGTTTGACCCTTTTTTGAACACCTTTGGGGTGTGGGATGAAATGAGCCTTGCTTTTGTTCAAAGTTGGAACCCTCCATATGGCCTTACCGACGTAGTCCGAGCCAACAATTTTCTATTCCTCGCGGTGGATGATTGGAACTACCCGATTCGGGTGTCGCAGCGGGCTAATTTCGATCAAATTGAACAAGTCAACCTAGCGAACGGAAGTGTTGCTCGTAACTTGACCATCTTGCAGGAGGACCCCAATGGGACCGAACTGCTTTCGGTGAGTAGTCGGTCTTTGGAGAGATTGCAGTTTGACGCACAAGGCCAGCACCTAGATACGGAAGTTGAAACGAGTTCTGACTTCCGGGAGATTGTATCCGAAACCATTTTTTCGCCAGACGGCCAATATTTCATCCCCTACCGTTTCGGTGGGGTGTACACCACCTCCGATCTCCAACTGTTTGGCAACTTTGGGGACGAAAATGATTTTTTCCAGGAATTTGCCTTTGCGCCGGAAGGGGACCGTTTGTTTGCCTTAAACAGCTTTACAGGAATCATAGAAGAGTATAGCTTTCCCGAATTAGAAAGGATCGGGGAAATCAATCTCGAAGTAAATGTGCGAGAGATCTTTGTCTATGAGAATCAATTGGTGCTGATCGGAATCACCTTTTTGAACGGATTTTCTCAAACCTACCTGGAATTTATTCCCCTTTAATCCCCATCATGAAACACCTAGCCCTCCTTTTTTTGTGCATCGTTGTATGGCCGAGTTTGACACGGGGGCAGTCCTCTTCTCCTTCATCTAAGGTTCAGCACCGTCTTGGTCTCAATGCCACCCATCTGCTGAGTCAGTTTTTGTCTGGGAGCGACTCTGTCTTGCATGCTAGTCCTTATTTGCTTACCTATAAACTCAGCCGGGGGAATTGGGGGCTACGAGTCGGGCTAGGAGGGGAAATGCGCTCCGAAATTCTGCAGGAAGCAGGCTTTGCAGATTCTGAAACCTCCGAAGAACTCGGAATCGACGGGAGAATTGGACTGGAGTATCACCCTCGGCTGGCTCGCCGCTGGATCGGGACCATCGGATTGGATGGATTGCTATTTGCCCACGCCGATCGACAAATCTCAGATACCGGATTCGACAAAATCACCCTCAGCACCTATTCGACTGGCTGGGGAGTAGGGCCTGTCATGGGAATGGAATTTCAACTCAATGATCGACTGGCCCTATATTCGGAAGGGGCACTCTATTATACCCAAGCGTCAATTGAAAACAATCGGATCTTCACCAACTTCCCAGAGCTCAACGACCTGAAAAATGTAGGGACCTTTCGCCAAATCCGCTGGACCCTGCCCGCCACCATATACCTCATTGTTCGCTTTTAGTGCTTTGTCAATTGATAAGTGATGGGTGGATGGGAGCGGATTTTTTGCAGATCCTATTCAAGTCAGGGGAAGGGCCCCTAGACTTGAAGTAAAAATCTGAGTTTGGCGAGTCAAGCGAAGATTTTTCAACGCCGAGATGCGGAAAAAGACACATCAAATACCCATCAATCAGTAGTTGACACAGCACTAGGTAGCGCGCTCTCTTTCCTGTTTTACTTCTAATGATTTCCCATGAAAAGCTTTCTCTCTTACCTCTTGCCTAGCCTAGCGGTTGGCTTGTTGTTGGGCTGGACCAGTTGCCAGAACCAATCCCCGCTCCCTTACAAGGAAATCGCACCCGAATTGCCCGCCCAGGCACTGAATTATGCGGCGCCTGTGCTTCCGACGCACGCTGAATTTGTTACCAAGCAAGAAGCCTGGGGAGAGCTCTCTGATGAAGGAGCTACGCTTGGTAGGGTCCTCTTTTTCGATAAGCAACTGTCCATCAACAACCAGGTAGCCTGTGCTTCCTGCCATCAGCAGCAAGCTGCCTTCAGTGATGTCGCCAAACTGAGCACCGGATTTGAAGGGCAACTGACCACCCGCAATTCTCCTAGTTTGGTGAATTTGGTGAATCAAACCAGCTATTTCTGGGATTCCCGTACCGATAAACTAGAGGATTTGATAGAGGAACCCATCCGCAACCACATCGAAATGGGGATGGAGAACATGGAAGAATTGACCTTGAAGTTGGCTTCTACCAGTTATTATCCGCCTCTCTTCAAAGCGGCTTTTGGGAGTGAGGAGGTTTCCACAGATCGAATCGCCTCCGCCATGACTCAGTACCTGAATTCTATGGTGACCTATCGCTCTCGCTATGATGTGGCGATGCAAGGTGGTACCAGTTTGACGACTGACGAGCAAGCAGGCGCATGGGTATTCACTGGCAAAGGCAAATGCTACACCTGCCATGGAGGCATTGATTTCCGCAGCCAGATCTTTGGTTTTCCTGACCCATTTTCCGGCCAAGCTGAAAACTGGGCCAACATTGGCTTGGATGAAGTCTATGAAGATCCTGGCCTTGGCAGACTCAATGAGGCTCAAACAGGCGTTTTCAAAGTTCCTTCCCTTCGGAATATTGCCCTGACCGCTCCTTATATGCACGATGGTCGCTTTGAATCCCTCGAAGAAGTAATAGAGCACTACAACTCAGGGGTGCATGCCCATCCCAATCTCGATCTAAGGGTGGCAGATGCGGAGGGAAGGCCTCAACAACTGAATCTGACTCCCGAAGAGAAGCGCCATCTCATCGCCTTTCTGAATACCCTCTCCGATGCACACTTGCTCACTGATGAGCGGTATGCTGATCCCTTTCCCGCCAATTAAGGTGAGCCAACCTCTTTTGTGGCCCCTTCGTCTTGTGGAAACGAAGGGGCCATCGTTGTGACTTTTCCTGGTTTCTCAATCCTAAGGGAAAATTGTACCTTTGAGTTGCCCAAGCTTTCCCCCCCAATTCAAGCGCAAATAATGAAAGGATTATCAAACTACTTTATGCGTGGCGGTCTATTTGCTGCTTTTTGCCTCTTGGCTGTGTTCGGTTTCGGCCAGAACCAAATCGTTGGCGTATGGAAGACGATTGACGACGAAACCAACAAAGCAAAATCTTTGGTAGAGATCTATGAGCAGGATGGGAAATTGTATGGAAAAGTGATCAAGCTCTTCCGGGAACCAAGCGAAGATGATACTCCGGACAACTTAAGACTTTTGTCGGCAATACTGGCAGCACATGGTTATGAAGTTCGTAAAGCTTTGAGTGGTAGAATGGCGCTTACCGCTTGTCAGATGATGCTTCCAGATATTGTATTGTTGGATATCAATATGCCTCAGATGAGTGGTTATGAGGTTTGTAGACAACTTAAAGCTGATGAAAGAACGAATGATGTACCAATAATTTTTATTAGTGCCTTAGATGATGTTTTGGATAAAGTGAAGGCATTTGATCTAGGTGGTGTAGACTATATTACAAAACCATTTCACAGAGCAGAAGTGGTGTTGAGAGTAGAAAATCAAATTAATTTGCGTTTGTTACAAGTTAGACTTAAAGAAAAAAATTTTTTATTACAAGAAGCATTAAATAATTTAAAGGCAGCTCAAGCACAAAAAATACAAGACGAAAAAATGGTCGCATTGGGTAACATGGTCGCTGGTATTGCCCACGAAGTGAATAATCCAATTAGTTTTATTTATGGCAATCTTGAGTATACCAGTGAGTACGTTCGACAATTAGTGACAGTTGTTGAAGAATACCAAAGAGCATATCCTCAACCAACACCGAAAATTCAGCAGTTAGCTGAGGAAATAGACTTGAACTTTATTACCACAGACTTACAGAAACTAACTGCTGCAATGAATAGAGGTGCAGAAAGGATTCGTTCTATTGTAATCGCACTACAAAACTTTTCTCGTCACGAACAATCCAATTTAAAGTCAGTAGATATTCATAAAGGTATCGATAGCACGTTGATGATGTTACAACATCGACTTCAAGAGACAAAGCATCGTTCAAGTATCGCAGTTATGAAGAAATACGGCAAATTACCTCTAATTTACTGTTATGCAAGTGAATTAAATCAAGTTTTTATGCATTTGCTCAATAATGCTATTGATGCCCTAGATGATAAAAGTGAAATATATCCCTCAGAAAATCCGCAAATTAAAATAACTACAGAAACTGTTGCTCCCTTATCAGTAAAAATTTCTATTGCTGATAATGGCTTAGGGATTAAGGAAAACGCGCGATCGCAACTTTTCGACCCTTTCTTCACAACCAAACCTGTAGGTAAAGGTAGTGGATTAGGATTATCTATTAGCCATCAGATTATAGTCCAAAAGCACCAAGGCAAGATAAATTTTTCCTCATCTGAACAGGGAGGTACAGAATTTTTCATCGAAATTCCAATAAAATTGCCAAATTAATCTGTTACCTACTACTCTTTTGAGTCACCAATTAGCATAATAGAAGTGTGACTGATCTAAAACAAGCTCCTTTGCTATCTCTAGCAGAAAGTCGCTGGTTTAAGCTCATTGGCGGAGCCAGCTTCCACTATCTAAGCGCACTCAGAAGTCTTACAATAGCCTACACCTTGGCGGGCGCTGACTGCATAGATGTTGCTGCCGATCCAGCTGTTGTCAACGCTGTTCGGGATGCACTCAGCATAGTGCCCTCCCTTACAGATGAAGCCCATAAGCGTGATTTTGGCAAAAAAAATACTTTGCCACTATTAATGGTAAGCTTAAATGATGGAGAAGATCCTCATTTTCGCAAAGCAAACTTTGATTATACCAGTTGTCCACTCAATTGTCAAAGACCCTGCGAACAGATTTGTCCAACACAAGCGATTGTATTTAAGCAGAGAAACTTAGACGGAAAAAAAAGCAATCACTACCAAAATCAACAAGTATCATCTGGAGTCATAGAGCAAAAATGCTATGGCTGTGGTCGTTGCATTCCCATCTGTCCATATGATAAAATTTATACTAGATCTTATGTATCAACGCCGGGAGCGATCGCGCCGTTGGTATTATCGATGGGGGTGGATGCTGTAGAGATTCATACTCGTGTTGGTAGGTTTGCAGATTTTCAGCGATTATGGCAATCCATTTCACCGTGGCTAGACCGTTTACAATTAATCGCTATAAGTTGCCCTGGCGATGAGGGTGTCATTGAATATTTAAGAACGCTCTATGACTTAATCGCTCCGTTACCTTGTCCTTTGATTTGGCAAGCCGATGGTCGTCCGATGAGTGGGGATATAGGAGACGGCACCACTCTAGCAACAGTGAAATTAGGACAAAAATTTTTGACAGCAAAATTACCCGGATACGTGCAGCTAGCAGGTGGTACCAACGGATATACCGTTGCTAAGTTAAAAGCAATGGAGTTGTTAGGCACCCATAAGCAAGCAGATATACACGTCAAAGATGAGGGAGATAAAGGGGATGAAAGAAAACATCTTCCTAGCTCTCCATATATATCCGGTATTGCCTATGGCAGTTATGCACGTGCATTGCTGTCACCAGTTCTCCAACAGTTAGAAGTAAAGGAGGTGAGTAGCACTCGTGTTCAAGGAAATGTCCGCCTGGAAGACGAAGTAGATTTGCTCTGGCAAGCTGTAGAGCTAGCCCATTCTCTCGTTTCCCAGATCAAGTCTCAATAGGAGCGTGTCTGACTCGTTCCTCCTGTCTTTAAAAACCGTCACCTATAGAAAGCATGACGATTACAGACGATCTTCAAAAGTTATTAAACATTTTGCCCAAAGACCTACGGCAGAATTTAGAGAACCATCCGCAAAAAGATAGTTTAGTAGAAGTAGTCTTAGATTTGGGTCGTCGTCCAGAAGCTCGCTTCCCTTCGGGAGC
>JBCCCJ010000166.1:0-8070 GCA_039033615.1 Bacteroidota bacterium | reverse complement strand
GGGTTTCGTTGAGATAATACTCATTGATGGTTCCTTCCGGATTGCGAACCTTGAGGTTGATTTCCACCCCACTGACGGGGTTGTAACTATCATCATAGGCTTGCCCCCGGAACAGGACGGCCTCATTCCCAGTAAAGACTTTTTTGGACGGCGCTACTTTGAATTTGCGTTTGTCATCTGCGACCATCAACCATTTGATCAGGTTGAATAACCACGCATCGAATTGCTCAAAGTCTCCACTTTCTACGTAGCTGTGCGCCCGCATCCGCCAGAAATTCTCGCCCAGGAAGGTCATGTTTTTGCGACCCAATTGGCTTTGTAAGGCAAAAACCGGATAGTCAAGGGGAATATTTTTGATCTTAGCAGTGGCGAAGACTTCTGCGGTGCTCTTGGCTTGCCAGTTGGATTGATTGCGGTAGAGTGGGGGAGCGGAATTGGCCCAGGTGATCCAGTTGTCAGGAAAGGTGAAGGTCGAATGCTGTCGATACTTGCGGTTGACATTCAACAGGATCTCCTCGGATTGGGTGGAGAGGTTGCGCGGGGTAATGGCGAGGTAGGGATACAATGGAGACAAGGTCCGCAAATCTGTGGAAATGCCACCGAAGAACATCATGGGGATTTTTTCTTCCTTTATCAATTCCGTCAATTGCGCCACGGTCGCCTGATCCATGTTCGACTGCGGAAAGTTGTGGAGCATCAGGAGGTCAAAATCCTTGAGGTTGTAGCGGCCCGGATCTTCATAAAAGACCCCAGGAGATTTGAGGATGAACTCCTGTACCTCATAGCTTGCATCCCTAGAAAAAGCTTGCTTCAACGCCCCCAAATCTGGATGAGGCCCACCTGCAAAGAGACCGATCTTGACCCGGGTTTCCAGCACGTTGACATAGATCTTTCGGAAATTGTTGCGGTAGGTAATCTCATTTTCCAGGCGACTGACCGAAACGGTGTATTCCTGCAAGCCAACTTCATCGGGCTTGATCAAGAAACTGACCTCGCCTTCCGGCAGATTCTGTCCTAAGCGCAGATTTTCCGTCGCCAGGGTTTTCTGACGATTGCTGATGCTGACTTTGAGCGGAGCTTGTTGAAAGCCTTCGCTCTGTATTTTCACCCGAACGGGCATCTCATTGTTCAGGTAGGAAATGTCATTGAACAGGACCTCCTTGATGCGCACATCCTGCTGCGAGGTGGTATCCCCCAGCAAGACCGTAAAAATGGGCTGTCGAGTCCCTTCCACGGTGTATAGCGGATTGACCCCAGCAGTAGGAATGCCATCACTGATCAGGACAATCGCGCCTAGGTTTTGGCTTTGGTACAGGTCGCGAACCGATTTCAGGGCGCTGGAAATATTGGTGCCGGTCTGATCGAAATAGAGGGAATCCGGCTGTAGATCGGCATCCACCTCGTTTGCATAGCCATAGAGATCCACGTCATAGGCTTCCTCATCAAAGGCGGCGAGAAAGTTGTTGAGCAAATCAGGGTATGCCTCCTTGACAAAATTCGAGTCCTTCTGAATGATCAGACTTTCAGAATTGTCTTGGAGGACTGCCACGATGGGGGCAAAGGAAAGCCGTTCCTGAGAATTGATGAGTGGTTGAAGTAGCAAGAGCCCCAGAATGGTGAATACCACAAATCGAAAGGCTGTCAGCATCAAGCGGGGAAACCTGCCCAACAATTCGCTGGTCCCACGATACATCCACCAACTCAATCCGGCCGCCAAGGGGACTATGATCAACAACAAAAAAGGGGAGGCTTGAAAAGAAATATTCATGCGCAATTAGGCTGCTTGGGCTACCAAAGATTCACAAGGTAACAAAAAGTGTACGGAGAAAAGACGCCTCGTGATTTCCGCTCCCCAAAAATAACAGCTTTCCCCTCGAAAAACCATGGGCAATGGGGGGCACTTTCACAGCCATCATGAAATGGACAGGATTGTCAAGCTGACCAAGCTCGAAATGAGCCAGGTAGTTAGAAAACATCCTGTCCATCTCGTAAATCCTGTCTTTTTGGGGGGGCACTTCTACAGCCATAATGAAATGCCCAAGCTCGAAATAAGCCATGGGAGGTAGGAAAACATCCTGTCCATCTCTTAAATCCTGTCTTTGTTAGGCGGGCACTTCTACAGCCATGATGAAATGACCAAGCTCGAAATAAGCCATGGGAGGTAAGAAAACATCCTGTCCATCTTGTTTCATGTTATCAATCGCCAATTTGGGCTCTCCACACACGACCAATATTTCTCTTTCCCCCTTGAGGTTTTTGCCGTAAATTTGCCCGCAAAAATTGACCGCATGTCCATTCCATCATTTGCCTCTCTAACTGTAGACGAACAACACTTGCTCTTCAAAGCGCCTGCCCTGGTAGCAGTACTGGTCGCCGGTGCTGATGAACAGATTGATGAAAAGGAAGAAGCGCTCGCCCAGAAATTGGTGAGCTATCGAACCTTTACCTCAGAAACTCAACTGCATGACTACTACGAAGTGGTCAACGAGCAATTCGAAACTGCCTTGGGAGAAGCCATGCAAGCCTGGAAGGCCAACGGCGGCAACGGCCACCTCAGCAGCATGCTCGCTGGCGTAAATCCCATTCTGCCTAAGTTGGATGCCGCTTATGCCAAGCTGCTCAAAGACAGTTGGCGTTCCTATGCACGCAAGGTCGCAGAAGCTTCCGGCGGATTTCTGGGAATGGGAAGTGTGAGCAAAGAAGAATTGCAGGTCGTAGATCTGCCCATGATCGAGTAGGCACCCTGCCGTCAGCAGGTACGTACCCTCGACACCTAGTCCCGGTGAAGATTTCCATTTTCGATATCTTGATGCTGGTCAGTTTTGGCCAGGGGATCATTCTGGCCCTTGCGATATGGGCCATGCCGATGTTCCGGCATTCTCCCGGCAGATATCTGGCCTTATCAGTCGGCATGATCTCTATCATCGGTCTGGACGAATGGCTGACCAATTGGAACCTGGATGATCAATACTACCTGATCGACCTATTGGGAGATGACGTGCCTTGGGTGTTGCTGTTTCTGGTGCCAATGGTGCGTTTTTTCCTGGCTTCCCTGGATCATCCTCTGGCCACAAGTCCCCGTTTTTGGTGGTTGACCCTGCCATTTGGCCTGTTTCTGCTCTTCAATCTCTGGATCAACGGGGATGTCGATGCAGGTTGGTACCAAATCCCGCAAGTGAAAACCTGGCAGAAGTATGGGTACGGCCTGGAATTATATCTGGCCGCTGGGTTCAATGTGATCCTACTCGCCGGGACCTATCGGCTGGTATTCCGCAAAAAGACCAAAGAGCCTCTTGTCATTTCCCATCGTTGGCTTCGCCAAATTTGGGTGCTGGTGGTGGGCTTGGTGATGCTGTGGATCATCGGCCTAGCTTGGCCAGAAGCCTGGAAAGAAGGCAGTCAGTTGCTATTTGTGCTGCTCTGGCTGGGAGTGGCAGCCTTCATGTATTGGTTGACCTATCAGGGCTTGTTTCGGTTTCAGTTGGCCAAAGACCGAGCTGCCATCCAGGCCCTGTTGTCAACCGATGCTGGTACAGAACCACCTCTAGAACCATTATCTCCCCCCAACTCCGCTCCATCTCCTTATCTCCAGCAACTCACCAATTGGATGGAGGAAGAACAAGCCTACCGGGATGCGAATCTGAGTCGGGATCTGGCAGCAGAGGAATTGGGAATCAGTGCGGGCTACCTGTCCCAATTGCTCAATGCAGAGTTGGGCAAGAGCTTTCCGCAGTATGTCGCAGATTTTCGGGTACAGGCGGTGAAAAAGATGCTGGAAGAGGAATCTTTCGATGCCTACAGCCTGGTTGCCATTGGGCAGGAAGCTGGTTTTTCCTCTAAATCAGCCTTTTATGCCACTTTCAAACAGGTGGTAGGGCAGACGCCAGCCCAATACAAGCGAAGTCTCAAACAGTCCTGATTCGACAGAAGTGGACAATTCAGGACTCATCGGCACCTCCTGGGAGCCACCTTTTGCAGGGAGGATGGTATCCTTGTGATATGAAGTATTCTCTATTCTTTCTCTGCTTGCTGGGTAGCCTCTGGAAACCAACTTCCATGATGGCACAATCCAAGCAGGCGTTTCCGATCAGCATCAGTTTGCTGGACGAAAGCCCCAACCTGCCCACCTTTGGCTTTGTTCGCTATCCTCTTCACCCTGCCCTGCGAATCGGGACGGAGTATCTTCTCCAACAAAGAAAGTCCTCCGATTGGCACCTGGCCCCTTCCATCGGGTTTTGGTATCACCCTGACAATGAAGTGGGCCTATTTGCCCAGGCGGAATTTGGGTATCGCTATCGCTTGAAACGTTGGTTTGTGGCTCCGCGAATCGGGCTGGGCTATGCGCACCGAATCGGGTTGACCCCCTCGTATGTGCAGAACGGCGATCAGTGGGTGGAGGCAACTGCTCTCGGAGAACCCAACCTGATGATTTCCGGCACGGTCAATCTTGGCTTTCAACTTCAGGATCGGGTGGCCAGTCCTGAGTTATTTCTTTCCATGAGCCAAAGCTTTCACGTTCCCTTCTCCTTTTACACCGGCTACCACCAATTTGTCGGGCTTGGTGTCCAATTCTATCCCTTTTCCACTGCTTCAGCTTCCAAACCATGAAATCCATCTATTATTTCTCCTTCCTCTTTTTGTTGGCTCAAGCTTGTGTGCCAGCAGAAACCATCGCCCCTAGTGTCTATGAATGTGCGCTGACCACGGCTGACCCCAGTGAGGCCCATCCCCAGGCGACCGAATTCGAGGCAGCTTTTGCCAAGATGGCTGCCAACAGCTTTGGGGGGCAAGTAGCCGCTCGTACGCCGGATGGCTCGTTGTGGACACAGGCGAGCGGCATGGCAGACATTCCCAACGACATTCCCCTCGAAGCCTGCCATTTGACCATGATCGGAAGCATTTCCAAGCCAGTTACGGCGGTGTTGGTCATGCAACTACACGAAGAAGGACTGATCGACATTGATGCGCCTTTGAACCAGTACCTGAGCAATGACCTCATCGGGGAAATCGAGCATGCAAACCAAGTCAGCGTTCGCCAATTGTTGGATCACACCAGCGGAATCAGAGACTACCTTTCTACCCAGCAATTTTTGAACTCCCGCAACCAAGATTTCCTGCTAGAGACCCAGGAGGAAAAATTGCGCTATGCCTATGGCAAATCCGCCTACCATGCCCCCGGCGCTCAACACACGTATTCCAACACCAATTATGTGCTGCTGGGCCTATTGGTAGAAGCAGTGCGCCAAATGACCTTGTGGGACGCAGTAGATCAATACATTGCGCAGCCCCTTGGATTGGAAAACTTCCAGATGGGGACGCATGAGCAGCCCATCCCCGTTGGAACCGCCCGGCCCTATACCTTGAGTCGAGGCAAGTACCGGGACATTTATCCTTTTGCTGTTTCTGATGCGGCCACCGGAGATGGAGGCATCGCCAGCAACATGATGGACCTGATCACCTTCATTGAAGGCGTCTTTGATGGGCGCTTGATTCAAGCTGCTACCCTGGAAATGATGATTCAAGACCGAGTTGCCGTTCCCGAAGAGCAGCAGGATTTTCCTCAGTGGGAAGGGGAGACCTATGGCTTGGGCCTGCTTCGGATGAACACGCCTCATGGGATTGCCTACGGCCACACGGGTTCTACTTCCACCTACAACGCTTTCTTGTTTCACTGGCCAGAGCAGGGGGCTAGCTTTGCCGTGGGCTATCACGCGGGGGGAGATACCGAAGATTGGGACGCAAGGCGTGATTTTCGAATGGAAATGTTTGACCTGATGTTGGAGTGAGGTGATCAGGGCCAATCTTCCTTTGTCAGGGAAGCCGGGACTGAGTACCTTTGTGGGCAGTTTCAATCAATCAATGCCTAACAACTCCTCACATGGCCCAAATCAGAGCATTTCGTGGCTTTCGTCCCAGACCTGAACTCGCTGTCCAGGTCGCTTCCCGCCCTTATGACGTGATCAATTCTGCCGAGGCACGTGTCGAAGCAGAAGGGAATCCGCTGTCTTTTCTCCATGTCGTCAAGCCGGAAATTGATTTGCCAGAGGACATAGATCCATATTCTGCAGCGGTATATCAGAAAGGCCGGGAAAACTTCGAGCAAATGTTGAAGGATGGCATCTTGTTTCAGGATGAGAAACCAAGTCTCTATGTCTATCAGTTGGTGATGGATGGCCGGGTGCAAACGGGCTATGTGTTGGAAGAGTCGATCGAAGACTACTTCGATGGCACCATCAAAAAGCACGAATTGACCCGCCCGGTGAAGGAGGAAGATCGGAAAGAGCATGTGCGAGTGAGCCGCATTCACGCAGAGCCCGTCTTTTTTGCCTATCCGTCCCACGAAGAATTGGATGCGATCCTGGCCTATGTGGTGCAGTCCGAGCGACCTACCTATGACTTTCAGACCGAAGATGGGATCACCCATCGGCTATGGGTGGTTCAGGACGAGCGCATCATCAACCGGGTACAGGTGTTGTTTGAACCATTGGATGTCTATGTCGCTGATGGGCACCACCGAACTGCTGCGGCAGCCATGGTTGGCAAGGAGCTACAGCAAAGCCGGGAGGAGCATCAAGGCGATGAGCCCTACAACTATTTGATGGCGGTGGTCTTTCCAGACAATCAATTGACCATCATCGACTACAATCGGGTCATCAAAGACCTGAATAGACATTCAGAAGAGTCCTTTCTGCTTTCGCTGGAGCAAGGTTTTGAAGTGAAGCGAATCGGAAAAGAAGCGCATGCGCCCACTGACTTCCACAATTTTGGCATGTATTTGGGAGGAGAATGGTATTCTCTGACCGCCCGTACTGGTACATACAACGAACAAGATCCCATCGGGGTGCTGGATGTGACCATCCTGTCTGCTCAGGTGCTGGAACCTCTGCTCGGCATCACTGATCTTCGCAGAGACAAGCGGATTGATTTTGTCGGCGGCATTCGGGGGCTGGGAGAATTGGAAAAGCGGGTGGACAGCGGAGAAATGAAAGTGGCCTTTGCCCTCTATCCTGTCAGCATGCAGCAATTGATCGACATTGCCGACAGCGGAGAAATCATGCCTCCCAAAACCACCTGGTTTGAACCAAAACTGAGAAGTGGTCTGGTGGTACATAGTTTGGATTGAGAGTAGGTAGGAGCAATTGGCAGCGGAAGGAGGTAGGAAAAAGGCTGATTGAATGGAACCTCTGACAACGCAGTGATCTGATATCTGGCCTCTGACAGCAACGCGGTCTTTTTGATATCCTCACATGAAACAGCGCCTCTGGTATGCAGGCCTTGCTCTTTTGACCATTCCCATCGGCTTAGGAAGCCGCATCTATGACGCCCATCTGGGCTTTTACGGAACGTATGCGCCAGACACCTGGTGGACCGTGATGTTTTACCTGGGCTTTCGGGCCTTGCTGGTCCATCGTTCCCGGCGCGTTGCAGCCATTGCGACCATCGCTCTGTCCTTTGGGATAGAGTTCTTGCAGTTGTATCACGCGCCGTGGATTGAGGCCATTCGAGCGACTCGTTTGGGCGGTCTCATCCTCGGGTTTAGTTTCCTCTGGACGGATCTGGTGTGCTATACAGTTGGGCTGCTCTTGGCTTGGGGAGCAGATGAGTGGTGGGAAAGGAAGTTTGGGAAGTAGGAAATGGGAGAATTACTTAGGAAACCAAAGCCCTCTTTTTTTAGAAAATGTTTGGAGGTTTCCCTTCTCCCGCCTACCTTTGCCTCACCGTTAAAAAAGCGGTCGTTCTTACTCCTAATTTGGAGCTTAGCTCAGTTGGTTCAGAGCATTCCGGTTTGCCGGAAGGGTCGCTGGTTCGACTGGGAAAAAATAGAAAGGGAGCTTAGCTCAGTTGGTTCAGAGCACCTGCCTTACAAGCAGGGGGTCACTGGTTCGAGTCCAGTAGTTCCCACAAAGAGCAGCCGTTAGGCTGCTCTTTTGTGTTTGTATCCCCATGTATCACGTCTACATCCATACTCCTAGACATTTTCTGAATACCTTTTCCACTTCTTTCATCCAAACTTGGTGTCGCCTGTCCCGCAAGCGGGATTTCGCAAGCTCAACCGGCCATACTTTTTTG
>JBCCCJ010000165.1:0-8078 GCA_039033615.1 Bacteroidota bacterium | reverse complement strand
GTAGTACCTTATACAACTCAAGTGGACTTCAGGATAAATATATTTTTGTTGATCTCCGCGAACCAATAACGGGGCCATCAGCAAATGAAGATTTTAGAGCGAAGTATCTGAAAGGCATTGGTGGTTCGCAGAACGATCGCCTTTTGTACTTGAATGTGGAAATCAATCTCAATAGGGACAATCAAGGTCCTCTCTATGAGCATGTCCCGGTATATGTAGAAATCGACCCTGCAGAATCGGGGATGGTCCCAGGAAATACTACAAGAGCCTACATCGGCATCAAACCCGTTAGGATCAAGAACAATGGAGGAGGGGATGATTTTTCTCCCATTGCTAAGGCCGGGATGAATTATTTCCGCTTATACATGTCCCGATTTTTATATAACCCTGCTTCCAATAGCCCAAATCCAGATGATCAAATCTTGGCCATGGCTGGATTTGTGAATGAGATGAAGATCCTATTCAAAGGATTTTACAAAGCGCTGCGGAGTAAATCCCACAGCAAAATCATTCGGCCAGAGAACTCTTGGGTGAGGCTCAGTACGCCAGATGGAAAAAAACATGGAGGAGGGGTTCGGGTATCAAAAATTGAGATGAGCGACAATTGGGCAAACATGAGTGGGGTAAGTGGGACAACTCACGGGTATGGTCAGACCTATGACTATACCAAAGTATTGGAGACTGGTGAGACAATCAGCTCGGGAGTTGCGGCCTACGAACCCATCATCGGAGGAGATGAGAATCCGTTTCGGACCCCCATCCCATTTTCGAAGCCATTGATTTTAGCGGCAGACGAAGATTACTACATTGAGAAACCCATCGGAGAATCTTTCTTTCCGGCTCCTCAGATCGTGTATAGCAGAGTGCAGGTAAGCAGTCTAAAGGATGTCAATGTTAACCGGCACGCTACGGGGCATGTTGTACATGAATACTATACGGCAAAAGAGTTTCCCACTCTGGTGGATAAAACTTCAATGGATACTCGCCTGAAGGATCCTTCCCCCATCTTGAGATGGTTGAATCTTAAGGTAAAAGAACATATGACAGCCAGTCAGGGATATGTCATCAAGCGAAATGACATGCATGGCCGACCCAAGGCCCAATGGGTGTATGCGGAAGGAAATGAACAACCAATCTCTGGAGTAGAATATCAGTATCGTACCAAAGCGCCCTATCAGGAATTTACCAAGAATGAGCTGGACAATGAAGGGATTCAAGTTATTCACCCAGATGGTTCGGTTTCGGAGGAAACCATTGGCAAGGAAATAGATCTGGTCTTGGATAGCAGAGAGAGCCAAACTGACATTACAGGTATTCAGAACCAAGGGAATGTAAATGCTTCTCTTGCATTCCTGGTGCCTTTTCCGCTTCCTTCTCTCTTTTTCATGCCAATTTCGTCTCAGACCCGTTTTCGTTCGGTGGTAGCGACCAAGGTGGTCGATAAGTATGGGATTCTTGATCGGGTCATCGCTCATGATTTGGGCTCCAAAGTAATTACCCAAAATGAAGCCTGGGATGCAGAAACTGGGCAAGTACTGCTCACTCGGACGACCAATGAATTCGAGGACCCGATTTACAATTTTAGTTATCCCGCCCACTGGGCCTACGAAAACATGGGCCAGGCGTATAAGAATATCGGTGCGACCTTTTCCAGTCCAGACTTCTCCCAAATTGGCACCTTGGATATCCTACAGCCAGGGGACGAATTATTGCTGAGCCCAATCTCTGGCAGTTCACTCATTGGTTGGGTTCTGGAAGTTAATGGGGGACAAGTAACCCTGATTGATGAAAGTGGCACCAATATCAGTGGGACTTCCTATGCTTCAGCCAAAGTGATCCGATCTGGGAGAAGAAACCTGCAGAGTTTGTCAGTGGGAAGTGTCGTGAGTAAACAAAGCCCGATTCAAGCTGGACAAGTAGATTGGGATGTGAATGATGAGGTCATCACGACAGGAGCGATGGCCTATACCGATACCCGAAAGATATACGGTCCCAATGTCCTCCTGGCTGATGGCACCAGTACTGGTTGTTCGAATGCTACAAATTATCCCATGCTCAGCCTGAGCAATTGTGTGGGGGAAGGAGAAGTCGTCAATCCATTCGTAGAGGGAATCAAAGGTAGTTGGCAGGCTGATCGCACGTATAGCTATTTGGCAGCAAGGGATAATCACGATCCTGGATCCATCAACCCAAGCGACATTCGCAATCAGGGTGAACTGACTACTTTGTCTCCTTTTTGGAATCCCCCACAAGGTTCGGCTACTTTATGGGATCAGGATGCAAATACCTGGACCTTCACCGAAGAAGTTTCCCGCTATTCTCCTCATGGATATGCAGTAGAGAGTAAAAACGCCTTAGGTATTTTCTCTTCGGCCTTGTTTGCCTATGCCAGTGAACAGATCCCAACTGCCATTGCCAGCAATTCTCGCCTCAACGAAATGGCCAATGAGAACTTTGAAGCGGTGGAAGAAATCAGCACCAATTGTATTGCCCCGCATTTGCAGTTGCAAATAAGAAGTGGAGTAGGGGTCCTCCCCTTGACAGATCGCCTAACAGATCAACAGGCACATTCAGGGAACTACAGCGTATCTATCGGGCAGAATGAAGTGCTATATGCCACTCACCTCATTTCAGACAACGTCTGTGATGACCAAGGGGGCGCGAATCCTTATGAGGCCGACGAGTGTGATTTCTTAGGCGTTTTTAGCCCCAGTACATTGACGGCTTCCAATCCTGCAGAAGCCCATCCCCAATCCTATTTACTTTCATTCTGGCTGAAGTTGAGTGATTATGACGATGATCAATACCGAATTGGTGCAAACAATGCTGAGGATAGAATAGAAGTGGAGATAATTCATTGCGGAATTCCTCAATCGCTGCTGTTACGTCAAAGTTTGGTAATAGAAGGATGGCAACGGATTGAGGCAATTGCTCAAATTCCAGATGGAGCAATAGAGGGAAATGAATTCACCATTGCGATCAAAGGGAAAGATGGAATTCCTGATCCCAATTACATCGATGACCTCCGAATTCATCCCTTTCACTCCAGCATGAAAACCTATGTGTACGATCCCGCAAATTTGCGCTTGTTAGCGGTTGGGGATGAAAACAACTTCATGACTTTCTATCAATATGATCACAAGGGTCAATTGGTAGCGGTGAAAGTAGAAACGGAAGATGGGATCAAAACCCTGCAGGAAGCCCGGCACAATGCCGCCAAACTATCCAACTGATTCTTTCCATCCCACGATCCGCTAGCTATGTTCCCTTGTCAATTCTTCGTGCTCACCATGCTGATTCTTCTTGCCTTTCCAAAGGGAGGGATGGCACAATCTGAAGTGGAGGAACTGAAACAGGTGTTTCAGGCCATACAGAAGGAGAAACCACAATACCTACAGCTTACGTATCGCTGGTTTGAATCTCACACCTCCACCCAATCGGTAGATGAGGTAGCTGGGGAGTGGTACCAAAATGAGCACCTGACCTACAGCAAAATGGCTCACCTGATCTCCATCATGGAAGGACCATATTTGCTTACCGTAGATCAAGAAAACCAACTGATCCAATTGGCTACCGCTCCCGAATCTGTGTCCCAAACTCCTCTGATGCTAGCTGGAAATCTTGATTCTGTTTTATCAGCCTATGAATGGATACAAGTGGACAGGAGCAACCCGAAAATGCATCAATATCAACTGGGCCTAGCACAAGGCATGTATGAGCAGGCGGACTTGTTCATAGAACCCAACACCAAAGAAGTAAAAAAACTGGTGCTGTACTTCGCCCAACCACCCTGGAATACAACTAAACTCGCTACTGCCACCCCCCGGGTAGAGATTACCTTTGAGTCCTTGCCTATGCCCGCCCGAGTTCAGCAGGAGTTCCATACTCAACACTACCTGACAGGAAAAATGGATCAGGCTCAACTCCGACCCGCCTTTCAAACATACCAATTCTACAACCATATCCAACCTTGACGCCATGAAATCTCTGCTTCCATATCTTTTTTGTATTTGTTGGGGAATGGGTGTATTGCCAGGATTCCTACAGGCTGCGAACGAAACCTATGAACAGGACTGGATGGGGAGTGCCATTCAGGTAGGTCAAACCTATGTGTTGACAGATGGACAGTGGGGAACCGGGAATTATACGAATGGAAGCTTGGCGGACGCTGCTTGTTACAATACGGTTTCTTTGCAGATTGATTTAGATCACCCTGATTACCAGGCCAACCCTTACACCTTCGCTGTAACGGTTTTTGTTGAATACAAAGAGCAGAATGGAACCCTGCAACAGTTTGGGTTGGATACTCTCCGGGTTAATTTTGATCCAGAAAAACGGACAGAATTTACCGAACTCAGCTACCTCCGTTTCCAGGACGGCTACCACGTAACCATTCACGTGCTAGACATCAGTGAGTTTGATCAGCTTGGAGCGGTAACCCATCTCTCCCAGGCTCCTGGGCAACTGACATTACAAAGTAGAATCGAGATCGAGCGCTATTATGATTTTGACCGCTCCCTCACCCCAAGCATTGCCAACATCACGGAGAGCAACGGCATCATCACCGTAGATTGGAATCCTTTGGCTGCGATGGACCCCAGCGAATCCTACGACCTGGAATGGACCTTTGTGGAAGATTATGATGGACTTGGCGGCTATGTGGCGGGAACAGCCCTTTCCTATGATTTTGATAGGAATGCCGTTCGGGTGAATGTACCAGCCACCACGACCGAATACGAACTGGAGCATGTGTTCAACCATGGTTGGTTGGCCTTTCGGGTCAGAGGAGTTGGAAGAGACATCTTGAATCCGCGACAGCGGCAGGAAGGAGCTTGGAGCTTGGCCAGTGCTACAGGGAGTTTCCCTGCGAACACCTCTTCTCCCCCCATGCCTTTCTATTATGTGAATGCTGGGCACGAAGAAGCCCTCAACTGGCAATACCAACTCACCTATGCCGACGAAGGGAGGCACAAAGGAGCCATGTCCTACTTTGATGGAACACTTCGCAATCGTCAATCGGTAACGAGGAATACCTCTGATGACATAGCCATTGCAGCAGAGACTTTGTATGACTTTGAAGGAAGACCGGCCGTTCAGATTTTACCCACGCCCATCTTTGATCCGATCGGACAGGCCTATGAAACCCAGATTCAATACTATGAGAACCTGAATCGAAACACCAGCGGGAACCCATATTCCTGGCAGGATTTTGATCAAGATGGCACCTCAACTTGTGTGGGAACTGGCAGTCCCATGGATTCTACCCAGACGGGGGCCGCGCACTATTATTCCCTGAATAATCCTGAGCAAAACAATGGCTTTCATGCCTTCATTCCAACCGCTCAGGGCTATCCATTCAGTCGCATGGAGTATATGCCGGACAATACCGGTCGGATTCGCCGTCAAGGGGGCGTGGGGAAAATATTTCAATTGGATCAAGATCCTACCGAACCTCGGGAAACGGAATATCTGTACAGCGTTCCTAAGCAGGAAGTCCTGAATGGCATGTTTGGGACAGAAGTAGGGTTTGCCCAATATTATCGCCAAGCCTACGTCATCGATCCCAACGGACAAATCTCTTTCAGCATCACTGATGCCCATGGTCGAACCATTGCCACGGGCCTGACGGGAGAAAGCCCAGATAATCTGGAGGAATTAGACAATTACTCTGCCCCGATCCCGCTTACTTCTGATCTCACGCATAAGAATTCTGTCCGGGATGGGAATGCCCTGGTCGCAAGCTTCACCGAAGGCATCCCTTCCGACAATACCGAAGTTACCTTCACCTATTCCCTGGACCCCGGAAATGTGGATGTGGACTGTCCTGGTCTTTCCTTCTGCTATGACTGTGTCTATGATTTTGAATTGCTGATTGAGGACGATTGCGGGGAAGTCATTCACCGAACCAATCAATTACTAGGTCCCTATGACCAGATCAACAACAGCTGCGATATTACCAGTCCTTATGAACCCTTGGGATCAGTGGGCGTGAGCCTGATTCTGGATCGAGGTTCCTATCAAGTCACCAAAACCTTGCAGGTGCACCAAGCCAGCCTGGATGCGTACTGGGACCTTTATCTGGCGGAGAATACCTGCCTCAAGACCGAGGAGGATTTCATCAATGAAGCCTTGGCCGAAACTGATTTTTCCGGCTGCGACATGGACATTTGTGTCCTGGAATGTGAAGAAACTTGGGGAAGTACCCTGGCCATCTATCAGGACTTGACGGGGAATCCGAGCGCTTCTCAACAGGAATGGGAAGATGCCTTGGCCGCTTGTCAGGCTGAGTGTGTGAAATTGGGAGCCAATGCCTGTGAAGGCTGGTACCATATGCTGCTGGCGGATGTGCGTCCTGGTGCCACCTACGCCCGCTATGAAACGGATAATAGTGGCAACATCACCGTCAGCGACCCCCAATCCGTGCTCAATACCAGCTTAGCAGTCAATTATAGCACCATTTCTGGCTATAGCAATCCTTCCCTCATCCTGTACAATGGTACCCTCACTACGCCAGAAAATTTGCCCGTGGAGGTGTTTGTGATCAGTTGGTCTGACAGCTGGGCGGAAACCCTGGTGGAAGCGCATCCAGACTATTGCTATCAACAGGCCTGGTGTGTAACCGCTGATGCCCAAAGTACTTACGATTATGATCGTGATCTCGTGAACTTTTATTCCCTGGCCGAAGCAACAGCAGCAGGAGTGATGCCCACGAATCTATTGGATCCTGGTTGCGGCCTAGTGGGTTGCGATCCTTTTTTCCAAACCGGAGGAGCAGGTGCAGCCTCGGCCTCGGCCATGCAAACGGCCATCGATGATTATCACCAAATTGGAGGAACCTGGTACAGCATGGAAGAAATCGCTATCCTGATGGTGCATTGTCCGGAAATAACTACAGCCACCGAAGCCAACAATTGTCTCGCCAACTCTCCCAACGGATGTAGTACCGACCTGGAATGGCTGATGCTGCGGAGTTTATACCTAGCCAAAAAGCAGGAATTCGTCCAAACTGCCTATGAAACTGCGATGAACAGCTGTGGGGGATCAGGTCCGATCTATTTGCTTACCACGGAAGATATCCTCACCCAGGCCGGATTTGATTTTGATGACTTGATGAGCGCGACCTCTTCTTCGGTCATTGCCCCTTTCTACCAACAAAACTGTGAAAATACCTGTGATGGATACCGCAATTATTGGGAGTCCCAATTGACCGACCATTGCAGTACCTCCCTCACCTCCACAGAAATCACCGAAATTCTGGATCAGTTAGATGAATTGTGTACCTGTGCGTGTGAGACGGGAGACCATCCCTTTGGCACCACCGAGGCTGCAGGCTGTAGTACCACTACCACCCCCAGTCATAGCAGTTTCGAAGAAGTCTTGGATCATTACGGCATTCCCACCAGTCTGACCGATCCGAACTTTGATCCAGCGTGCAATCTCTTCACCATCCAGATGCCCCAAACCCCTAACCAGGGCGTGACCGCTGGGGGAGGATTCTCCAGCTATGTGGATACCTGTGCTTGTAACAAGATTCTCAGCACCAATTTGGCCTACGCCAATGGCAACTATCCCTCGGGCAACATTCAGCGCCCGGAGGATTTGCTGCATGAATTACACGGAGCAGAAGTGCAGGATATCGAATCCCTGGTTTGCCTATGTGAGGAGGCCTTTGCCGAAGACTATGCCATCAATCCTCCGCCTTGGGCGGGCGGAGTCCCCTGGGGCAATGATGCTGTTACCTTCCTCCATAACGAAGCCGTGTACATAGATCCCCAGCTAAGCTGTGCGAGCTGTTTGCCTTGCTCTCAGGTGGAGCCCCTCATCACCGCAGCTCTGGCTGCTCAACCCAACCTCCCCAATGAAGCAGGTGGTCCCGAGACTCTGACGGGTTATCTGAACCAGAATTTGGGGCTGAACCTGACCTGGTGGGACTACGAAACCTTCTATGCTGAATGTCAGGCCTATGCGACCCAGGGAAGTGGGGTCTGCCAGTCTGGAGACCTGGCGACTGACCTCGCCAGCATGATCAATGAATTCATCCAATCCAGTCAACCCCTGGGAGAGGTCGGCGTGGACAT
>JBCCCJ010000164.1:0-8093 GCA_039033615.1 Bacteroidota bacterium | reverse complement strand
TGGAGAAAATGCTCACCATTATAGGACCCGGCTATTTCTCTGGCGAAAACCCTGGCTCAAACAGTCAAGAGGCCATCATCCGCAACATCATTCTAGAGCGAACGTCCGGTGCAGGTCCGAATACTGGAGCCGCTGGTAGTACCATCATGGGCATTAGCTTCACCGAATTATCTTCTTCTGGTATTGGCGTTAATGTCAGCAATGTGACCGTTAAACGAAATCTCTTTCGTGGAGATATCTCTATTGTAGGATTTGATATTTCCAACGTAATAGTCATGGCCAACTTTTTCCAAAGAATCCCAGTTGGATTCCTTTCCTCTAACCCTGGCTTCAATAATTTTACCTTTACCAACAACATTTGCGGAGAAGACTTTCGTTTCCCAGACAATTCTTCTGGTATGGTGGAGCACAATTTGTTTCTGGATGATAGTTTTACCTTGATTGGTTTTGTCGGGACAGTTCGCAGCAACATTTTTGCGTCCATCGCAACCAGTAATTTTACTTTGGTAACAAGTCCGGGAAATTCCACTCATAATACCGGCGGCAACGGTCAATTTGGGAATACAAATAACAACAACACGGTCCCAGTCAATACCATGTTCGTTGGGCCTGGCAGTACGGATGGGCAATATTTCCCTGCATCACCCGTCTTACTCAACACGGCCCATGACGGGACCAATCGTGGCCCCTTTGGAGGCATTTGTACCTACAATTTGTCAGGATTGGGCGGCGTACCGTACATCGAAATGCTGTCCGTTCCACCCGTTGGTACATTTGGGAATCCATTCATCATTACTGTAAAAGCGGTTTCTCGACCATAAATGATGGCTACATCCAGTATCTTTTTCATCCAGCTAACATCTTAGGTCATGAAACTTTCCTTTTTCCTTCTCCTGCTCTGGTGGTGGGGCAGCCTGATTGCCCAAACTGATATTATCTACGGCGAATATTTTGTGGATACCGATCCGGGCAGAGGCAACGGCACTCCGTTTATGGGCTTTGTTCCCGATGACTCGGTCAGCATGAGTGCGACGCTTAACCCCAACGATTATCCTCCCGGTCTGCACGTGATATACACTCGGGTGCAAGATGCAGACCAGGTATGGTCTCAACGGCATTTTCGGCCAATTTTGATCCTGCCAGAAGAAGTAGCTCCGATTGAACAAGTGGAATATTTTTGGGATCAAGACCCCGGTCAGGGAAACGGCTTTGCCCCAACTACTTCTTTTTCGCCAGCGGACTCTGTGGAAGTTACCTGGAGCATAGAGGTCGATACGCTTTCCCCTGGTATCCACCGCTTGTATGTGCGTGCCCGTAACGATCAAGGACGTTGGGGCCACCCCCATAAACAAGCTACCTTGATTCAAGCCCTACCCCAGTCGCCCATTCAGCAGTTGGATTACTATTTTACCTGGAGTGTAGATAGTCAATCTGTCACATACACCTATCCCTTAGCTCAACCTCAATTCATGGTTGAAGTGAGCTTTGAACCAGTAGTGACGGACCTAGTCAATTCGGGAGATTATACTTTCTGTATCACTGCCCTGACCACAGATAGCCTCCGAAGTTTTGAAAGCTGTGCGGACTTTGTTTGGCAAGGCGATTCTACCACAGATACCACGACCACTTCCTTGCCTCTTTCCGGCCAGCAACTCGCCTGGAAGGCCTATCCCAATCCCACGATGGATTTTTTGACGGTAGGCATCCCGCCTTCAGAGGGACCCGTTTTTGTTACCTTAGCCAATGCCCAAGGGCAAACCTTACTCCGATTGCGTCAGGATCTTCCCAACGAACCATCCTTTCAACTGGACCTTCGTTCTTACCCCCCTGGAAGCTACCTACTGATCATAGAACAAGGGCCGCACATTCATGCGTGCCCCATTCAAAAAAATTGACCGCATTTCTCGTTTTCCCTCCTTCATTTACCAGTTCATGACTCCGATCCAAATTCTCATCGTTGAAGACAATTCACTCAACGCAACCATTTTGGAAGCTCACCTCCAAGATATCGGCTACCAGCACGTCACCAAAGTCCGTACTGGAGAACGTGCGCTAGAGATCGTGGCTCAGGTACCTCCTGACATTGCACTCTTGGACATTGACCTCAGTGAAGCCAGGGGGCAAATGAATGGGATTGAGTTGGGGCTCAAATTGCGGACAAGCTATCAGTTTCCATTGGTGTTCATCACTGCGTTTCAGGACCGGAAAACCATGGAAATGACCAGGTCCGTTCGGCCAGATGGATATTTGACCAAGCCTGTCAGCGAGGCAGGTTTGGCTTTCACGATCGAAGAGGCTCTTTCCAAAGCCTCGGAACGGTTCATTCGTCCCAAACCACTCCCTGAACCTGAAACAGATCTCCCTGAAGTAGAAGGGACTTCCTTTTTGTTAGAAGACAGCTTATTCGTAAAAATGGATCAATCCTATCAAAAACTGTCCGTGGACGACATTCAATTCATAGAAGCAGATGCCCAGTACCTGAGGATTCAACGAGAGATAGAATCGTTATTGGTGTCTACAAACCTTGCCAATTTTTCAAGACAATTTGAGCATCCCAGTCTGCTACGTATCAGTCGATCTCACATCATTAATATTGACTACATCACGGGTTTTGAAGAAAATATGGTGATGGTTGCTGGTCGGGTATTCAACATCGGCAAGACCTATCGGGCAGAAGTACAGAAGCGGTTCCGGTTTCTCAAGACCACCCGAAAGAAGAAAAAGGACAAAGACAATTCTGCGGAAGACCAAGCAGAATGAGTATGTGCTTGTAAAGGATCGGATTCCTCCTCCTCACTGCACCTCTGTCTTCAAATACCCGATCAAATCCAACACTTCCTGCTCGGAAAGCTGATCCAATAGGCCCTCTGGCATGAGGGAATTGGGGGAGACTTCCCGGGAAAGTACGTCGGATTGGCTCAGGATTACTTCTCCTTGCCCGGCGATGCGCATGGTCAGTTGGCGGTCACTTTCGCCGATGACGTTGCCGCTGTAGGTGCGGCCATCCTGGGTGGTTACAAATACCAGGCGATAGTCGTCCTGAATCTCGCTGCTGGGCTCGATGAGGTTGCCGAGGAGATAAGCGGTATTGGTGCGATTGGAGCCGGTGAGGTCTGGACCGATTTGGCCGCCTTCGCCATATAGTTGGTGGCAAGCGCCGCACTGCTGTTGGAAGAGGGCTTTGCCCGCCGCAGGATTGGCATCGGCCAGGGCTTCGTCGGTCAGTAGGGCTTGATATGTCGCATAGGAGGCTTGTTTGTCGGCTTGCAAGGCATCGATCGGTCCCCAGATTTCTACAAAGCCATTGCCGACCACCCGCCGCAATTGACGCACCAAATAGGCGGGAATGTCTGAGCGGGGGATTTGCTCATCCTTGATGGCATAGGCCAATTGATAGCCGTATCCAGCGCGAGAAGCCAGGGTTTGGATGATTTCTTCCTGTTCCTCGACCTCACTTTTTTCATATTGATCTAGCAACAGTTGTCCCAATTGCTTGTCCTCATATTGGGCGACTGCCCGGATTGCTTCGGTACGGAGCGTAGGATCCTGCAGTAACCCTGGCAGTTGGTCGAGGAGTTGTCCGTCTTTTTGTTGGGCTAACAGTCGGATGGCAGCTTGACGTTGGGCGGCGGTGTTGTTAGCATCCTTTAGCTCTTGCCACAAACCAGCAATCGCTGCGGCATCTCCATATTGCTGAGAAACCTGGGTGGCAAGAGAGGCAAGGCTTCGGTCTTGTTGCAAAAGGGCGTAGGTCGCTTCCCAATTCGCTGGGGGGTGCAAATTTGATCGTCCATTCAGAGCCGCCAACATGCCTTGCAACATCGCTTTCTGATTCCCGCCCCGTTCTCCAAGGGCTTGAACCAAGGCTTCGCTTTTTTCTCCATCCACCAATCTCCGGGCAATCAACTCTGATAGAATGGGGACTTGACTGTTGCCGGCGATTTCCAAGGCTTTTCCCGGTTGTTTGACGACTTGTGGTTCGATGCCAAACCACAGCATGAAGGACAAATTGGGGTCGTCCTGGTCTTCGGCATATTGGGTAAGGGGGCCCGCCAATGCCAATACTTGATCTGGGGCAATGCGTTGTAAGGCCGCAGTCAAATAGAGGCGGGCTACCGGGGAAGATTCGTTCTGAGCCATCACAAGGAAGCGTTCCATTTCATCGGGACTAGGGGTACCGTCTTCGCACAGCAATTGCACCGCCCAGCCTCTCAGGTAGGGATCGGCATTTTCCGTGAGGCTCAACAATTGCTCCCGGGTGATTTCGGTAGCGAGGTGCAAGGCCCAGAGCGCGCGGAGTTGATGGTCTGGGCTGGGGGAGGAGGCGAGGACTTCATGGAGGAATTCCGCAGCCTCGGTGGAAATGTTCTTGTCAACGGCTCTTTCCTGCAAAATCAGGCGGGAACGACGAGCGTGCCAATCGCTGGGGCTTTCTTGCAATTGGGCGAGTTGGAGGTCGGAGAATTGTTTCAGATCCTCATAACGCCCTGGGAAATCCTGGGCTTGAGATTCCGTGGGCATGATTCGATACACCCGGCCCGTCTCTTTGTTCAGGACTTCTTTGCCGCAGATGTCCGCATCGTGCCAATCCAGTACGTAGAGGCCGCCTTCTGGACCAATTTCCATGCTGAAACCGATCCATTGGCCGTTATTGGCCTGTAAGAAATCCTCCCCGTGGCTGGCAGTAAAGCCCGATCCGTTGGGGTTCAGGATGTCGGAAAGTACCGCATGCTCATGGATGTTGGCCATGAAGATGCGCCCTTTTTGCTCGGCAGGGAAAGCATCGGATTGATAGATTCGGGCGCCTCCGTGGGCCGAACGGTGGCGATGATCCACGATGGTTTGGATGTCGCGATAGACATAAGGGTTGAAATGACTTCCTCCCTGGCGTTGGTAGATGCCGCCGGGAATGATGTGAAAGAGGTGAGGAATGACACAGGCGGAAATGAACAACTGTCCCTTGGCGTCGTGGTCGATGCCCCAGGGATTGCTCAGGCCATGAGCGACCACTTCAAAGCGGTCTTTGACCGGATGATAGCGCCAAATGCCGCCGTTGATGTCGGTGCCATCTGCCTCCAACAAATCTTCTGGAAAGGCTTCTTTGGCGCGGTAGATCCGGCCTCCGTCTGCTGGTTTCCGAATTTTTGAGGGCGTGGCAAAACCTTCCAGGCCGTAGAGCCAGCCATCCGGTCCCCAGTGGAGGCTGTTGATGGTTTCGTGGCGATCCCGAATGCCCCAGCCAGTGAGGAGAACCTGAATGTCGGCTTCATCCGCTTTGTCATCGCCATCTCGATCTGGTACAAAGAGTAGATTAGGGGGCGCTCCCAGGTATAGACCACCAAATCCTACTGCAATGGCGCTAGGGAAGGGAATGCCTTCCAGAAAGACGGTCCGTTTGTCGGCTACCCCATCGCGATCGGTATCTTCGAGAATCAGGATGCGGCTGTCGCCTGAATTGGAAAAGCCGTGTCCCCGGGATTCATAGTCCCGATTTTCGGCGATCCAGAGGCGTCCCCGATCGTCCCAGCAGAAGGCCATGGGCTGGGTGATCATGGGTTCGGAGGCAAAAGCATTGACTTCGTAGCCTTCCTTCAAAGTCATTTCCTGAACGGCAGCTTCTGGACTCAAGAAGACGGCTTCGCGGGCTTCTTTCTGGGCAATGCTCCAGAGAGCAGCTTTGTTGTACATGCCATCATCTCCGGCAAATTCTGCCCAGCGTTCGTTCATCTCTACGTCGCTCAACTCTCCGGTATAGACCACCAACTGATGCTGGAAGCTCAGGCTCTCTCCCGCTTTGATTTGCCAGTCTCCAGAGATGGCTCGACAAGGCCCGACGCCGTATTGGCCATCGACGCGCCAGGCAGTGGGGAAGCCTTCGTTCTCGGGATGGTCAAAGATGGTGAGGTGGCCCCATTGGTCTAAGCCTTCGATTTCCATGCCCACATCCAGCCACATGGCTTGCTTGCGGTTGGCTTGCTGGTCGCGCTGGCGAGCGGCATTGACGACTTGGGCCGGGGTGCTTTTCTCCCAGGGCATGCGAAGAAACATGCCGCCATATTCGAATTCATTGACGGTGAAGTCCTTGGGCGCTTCGCCCTGCCAATCCAGGCTGAGGAGATACTTCCCTTCGGCTTCGGTGAGGGTCCAGGTTTGGGTTTCCCGTAACAGGCTGTCTCCCGCTTCTCCGAGCATCCAATAGACCGTTTGCCATGAGACTTCTGCCCCTTCTGCTTGTAATACCTTGACCCCTTCTCGCCGCCAATAGCCTTCGCCCGGATGATGAAAAAAGTCTCGGCCAACTCCTGACTGGATGTCTGATGGTTTGTCAGGGCGGTAAAACCATTTTTGAGGCTGTCTTCTGACAAGTCTGTTCCATTGACGCGGGTGAAGCCCCAATAGAGGCCCGTTTGATGCTTGTGATGATCCGGGCTGAATTGCGTCAGGGAGACCTCGGTTCCGGGCGCATAGATGGGATGCAAAAAAGGCCGAAACTCAGCTTGGGCTTCTTGGGTCAGCACAGGTTTTTCTGAACCTGCCAACACCACCTGAAGCGATTGATCCATTTCCCGGATAGAAAAAGTGATCTCAGAAGAAGAGGGTTGAGAAGGCTGGCAAGCAAACGAAAGACAGGTCGCCAGCAATAGGAGGGGAAGGAAGCGATGCATAGGAGTAGCGTTCAAATAGGTTAAGCAAAAATTGCCGAAAAGGTGGCGATTTTGCAACTCCCCAAGCTTTTCCTAGCCGCTCTCATCGCTTTCTACCCCGCGCACCACCAACCAGATCGCAAGACCAAACTCAAATAATCCGATGGGAGCGTAGAGCCACATCCCTCCAGAAGATAAGCCAAATAGTAAGCGAAGCGGTGCGACGATGGCGATACTGGCGGCCAGAAATCCCCAAATCGCCCAAAAGCGAGGCAGTAATTTCGTTTGGAACAAGAGGTAGCTGAAGAGGAGGGTGTTGACACAAAAGAGGAGCATGTAGATCAGGTTGATCCATACCCATTCGGTTTTCAAGCTGTTTCCGACTAGCAGCCAATTCGACATCATTTCCGGTAGGCTTGCCTCTATTCCTTGGCTCCAACTGACCAGGGATATGAATTTCACGTTGGAGAGCACGATCAGGCCGAATTCGACACTGCGTAGGATCAAGTACCCCAAAGCGGCGGCAGGTTGCGCCCCCTTCATCATCCGGTAGAGCAGGATCGCAAAGGCCAAAAAAGAAAACGCACTCAACAATTCCAGTAGCACCGCGACAGCAGCAGTAGTTCGTTGGGCGGAGAGTTCTGTGAGCCAATTTTCTCCATACAATAATTCGCCCAGCAGATACTCATGGGCAAAGAAATAGGGAATCAGTTGCAGGAGGAATAGAATTCCAGCGATTCGGGCGGTGGCTTGGCGGTTGGGCATGGTGGGCAGGGTTCAAAATAGTAATGCCGAATTGCATTCGACTCATCCTTCAGAAAAGGTTCTTCAATGCTCAAGGCTTTCCTTCGTTCAACAAGGTTGAAGGTAGGAAGATTCAAGTGTCTGGGAGTTGACCTAGGTTAGGAAATGGGGAATTGAAAATAAACCGTTTTACAGAAGCAGGCGATGATTGGTATCTGGATAGACACGTCGATGGAAAGGAAGCGGAACAAATATTTCGAAAGTTACCTTCCAGTTTGAATTGTCATTTTATATTCCCTTTTTTGCATATGTAACCAATTTGATGTAAACCATGAAAAACAGTTCCTCATTTGTAGGCCTACAAATCTCCCTCTTTTTTCTTTTGATAAGCTTTGCTGTTCCTGTTTGTCTTCATGCGCAAACGGAGGATGAAGAGTCTTTGGAGTACCTACTTGATGATGGAGATACCGATCGGATGCTCCTCCTGAAGACCAATTTGATGGGGTATGCGGATGGAAATTACTCCCTCGTAGCAGAATTTCGCACCAACAATAAGCTCGGTTTGGAGCTAGGATATGGGTTGCAGAGGTCTCCTCTTTTCCAAGAATTGCGACCTAATTTCTGGGAGGAGCTATTCTATTATCCTGATTTGCCTTCTTCCTCCCTCAACACGGTCGTTGGAGGGCATACTTTGTATGCAGGAAC
>JBCCCJ010000163.1:0-8111 GCA_039033615.1 Bacteroidota bacterium | reverse complement strand
TGAGCGAGGCGCAGACCGGAATGCCGTGAATGTGGATGGAAATACCGCCTTGCATTTTGCTGCGTTCAATAGCCAAGTAAAAGCCATCAAAGTCTTGATGAATCTACAGGCTGACCCAAGTATCTTGAATCAGCTGGGCGAGACGTATCTCCAAGGATTGAATGAAGGCTACAAAGGAGAAATGATCCGGGTGCTGGAATAGGCATCAGGAAAATGAAAGCTAGATTGGATCATCCATTTCTCTTCTGTATCTTGACGTTCCGCCTTTCCCCAAGGGGCTAACTCTCAACTGAGTTGGCTATGCCATTGCGTATCAAGTTGAAATCGGCTTAGGTATGTACCCTTTTGTGTATTGGTATGGCTTCCTACATTTCTTTTCAACTGATTCAGCTGGATGGAACTCCAGCACAGGATCAGCGCATCATCATTCGGATTGATGGGAAAAACTATTTCGGACTCTCAGATGCCTATGGGCACACTTCTTTCCCTGTTCCCATCAGTCGGGGATTGGTCAAAGTCGCTGGGCAGTCCATTTTCTATGGGCAATTGGACATGGATGTGTTGAGAATGCCCAATTAGGGCCTTCGAAACGAACTCCTGTGTTCTACCATGAATTTTTTCCTATCTAGTTGGATCAAGAAAAGCGAATATGAGAAATCACATTCGCTTTTCCTTCTTTGAATCTGACCTATCCTTTGGTTTTCAGGCACTAGCGATTCCCCACCCCCTGCCACCACTTTTTCTTCTTGTCGTCTTCCTCTTCGATGGGGGGCATCACTACGTTGACGGAAACCCCATAAGCCGTTCCTCCCTCTCCATCGATCATCAAAAAGCTCACAATGTCAGGATTCAGCCATTCGGTATAGGCTTTGAGGTAGAATTGCTCTCGTCGATCTCCATCATACAATTGAATTCGTTCTGAAACTGTAGGGCCATTCAAATCGACTTCCCGATAGTACAGCCGATCCGGACCTTTCAATTCATCCCCGGAGGGTTCGCGGGTGATCAATTGGAGATTGCCAGAAGTGGGGTGGATGTTCATCTGGTAAAATTGACCCATTCTCTCGGCCAAAAACTGCGAATTCTGACTGGTAGGAACGATCAGGGCTTGCCTCGCTTTGCTTTCCGGCGTGAATTCATACAGCACCAATTCGTCCATCTGCTGATCTGTGGGGCCGTAATCAAAAGAACTAGGCCGAGAGCGGGAGCTGAGGAAGGTATATTTTTGAGTAACCAACCAGATGGAGCTGTCTGGTAGTTCCAGAATGTCCCGAATCATGTAATCATCGAAGCGTTTGGCGGGACGGAGCCCAAAATCCTTTCGTTCCTTTTCTACCAATACCTGGAGGGTGGAGGTCGTTACCAGGTTTCGGCTGGTGTCAATTCGATTATTTTGAAAGTCAAATTCAATGATTTGGAATCCTTTGGTCCCTTTGTCCTTCCCTTTTTTCTTTCGTTTGGAACGCGCAATGAGGACTCGTTCATCCCTGCCCAACACCGCCGGGAGATGAGTGGAGTAGGGATCTCGCAGGTCTAGGATGGGGACAAATTCTGCCAACTCCAGTTCTCGCTGTTCTTGGCTTTGGGCATGGTACTGAAATACTTTGAGCATCTCCGGTTTCAAAAAGGAGAGGGCGTACACATTGCCTTCATTGTCTAGCTGGCAGCCAACCGTCAAGAGTTTTTTGTTGCCCAGTAAGATGATGCCTTCCTGTACTTTTTCCAATTCCAGATTGAAACGGGCAAAGTGGATTTGCTCTGCTCCGGTAACTCGATAGCCCGCCCGTTCATCCCGCTGAATGAAATCATAAAAGAAGGATACCCGCTTGTTGGGGTTTTGCGGGGCAAAATAATAGAGCAAAAACTCCTCTCTATTCGGGGCCAACTCAAATTGCGGATAGCGGTCGTCTTTGCCTCCCAGAAACCAGATTTCGTCTTGCTCATACTGCTCCCCCGATTCGACGCCAAATCGATACGCCTTGACAATGTGCTGATTCTGAAAGGGTTGGTATTGACTCACCAAGACAAAAATGGTCGTGTCTTGATAATAAAGATGGAGGATCTCTTCTTGCCGCTCTAGCGTTAACTCTGTCTCCCACACCAATTCCATCAACACATTGTACTTGCGCAGGCTGCGATCTCGGAAGCCGCTTCTCTCTTCATGCCAAAGATAGACCACTTCGCCATCGGAGATCCTGACTGCCGGATCATGGGCGACGAAGGCTGAGTAGCCATATTGATCCAAATAGTCGTAGGGATAAATGTCAAACCCTTCGGTAGGAAAACGCTTGAGTTTGGTGGTACCAATCACGGACTGAGCCATCCCCAAAGCCGGAAGGCTGAGCAACAAACTCCAACAAATCATCAATCGAATGGCACGAAATAGGCTCTGCATTTCATTGTCAAGGTTAGGGAGTGGATTGGAGGAAGAAAGTAAGGGTATTTCGACTGTTGGGGGAAAGGTTGACCAATCGAACCCGGTATACATGACTGCCCCATACTTCGCTGAGCTTGGGATCTTCCAGCTCAATTTTTTCGATTCTTGGGACCAATCGCTTGTCAGCGAATTGAATCGAGAGTCGCTGTTGATTGGAACAGATGATCTCCATGAGCCCAGGCTCGGGAAAAGCCACTTCTCCAGCACTCATCCAATTGAAGCTGATGGAATCTGGGACCGTTTCAAAGGTGAGCTGTTCTTTGAGCAGAATCTTGGTGCGACTTCGGTCATAGATCAAGCTGCGGACATAGGTGGAAAGGCCAGAACTGTCCGGGTAGGCATCTGTGAGGTCCATTTCTAAGGTAGAAGCATGCGTGCTTTGTTGAAGCTCAACGGCCTTGGCTTTGAATTCCCAACCCGCTTGTTGCATGGTCTCATCAAAGGTAGGGAGGTTGTGATAGCCGGATTGCATGGTCCAGATGTCATACCGCTGATCGGAAAACGTCTTCCGCGTGTAGGTGCCGACCCCAACGTCGATCAAGGCCGGGGCTCCGTCCAGATACACCATGAAACTGCCGACATCATTGTGGTTATGACTCTGTCCATTGGTGAAACCTTTGGCCAGGAGGGTCAAGCCCTCGCTGCTGCCTGCCTGCTGACGGACCACCCACAACTCGTTGTCAGGCAACCATACTTCTCGGGGCAAAGGCGCGATGGCTGGGACAGATGCCAAGGTTGGGCGATAAAACCAGGCCGCTACCCTCCGTCCCAGCGAGCGGTCTGTCAGGGGTTGCTGAAGTTGGTCATGCTGTTGCGCCAGAAAAGCACCGAACTCTTGCATCTGAGGGTCTTTCACCCGTTCTCCAAATCGGGCAACCAAACTCCCCGAAGGAGCTTGCCTGACGTGCGCGTCGGCAAAATTGACGTAATAATCCTTGCCAACATGGGCGAGGTAGATGTATTGGGCCATGCGTCGAATGAGGGGGCGATCATAGATATCGACATGCCCATCGGTGGCCGAATGCAGCACTTCCAAGCACTCAAACAGCGAAGCACCCGCCCGAGTCCAGTAGGTCGGACCTTCATCACAACTGCCATCTTCGGGATATTGGTTGATGAATTCATCAATGGAGCGCATGATTTTGTGGATGGCCTTGACCTGGCGGTCCCGGTCTTTTTCTAGCAGCATGACTGCTACCAGCCAGTTGCTATTGATCCACACGGTCCAGTTATTGATGCCCTTTTCATTGCGCTCAAAGCCCATCCACCAAAAATCTTCCCGCTCCAGATTCACATCCAGCATTCTTCGTTTCACTTCTTGCCGAATGCGTTTTCGGAGCAGGGGGGAGACCTCGTCCAGCGGTTCCGCCAACAATTCCTGGATCCAAGCCAGCAAAGCGGCCGTTTCTGCAACAAATAAATCCACCGTTGGTTCCTGCACGTCTGGAAGCCCAGAAGAATCTACCTGCAGGTAGAGATGGGCCGGGACGCCCCAATAGCTTTCCTCACATACTAGCCAAACGCCGTCGACGATGTCATCCATGAAGCGGCCTTGGCCCTCCAGCATTTCAGCCATGACGAGATCCGTTAAGCGATTGCGGCGCTCGTATGAGACCTCCTGATAGGGCGTACGAAGCCCTTCTCTGACAAAGGAGAGCGCCAAATATGCGGTAAGACTGGGCCAATCTTTGCCCAAAGCGGCTTCCCCCCGGGCAATTTGGGCCTGGCGCATCGCCAGCGGAAGATCTTCCCAGGCTGCCCGGTCAGAATAGGCTGGGTAGGGGTGCCACTGCCCCGGTTCCAGGAGATGATCGGAAAGTTGAGCCTCTGGAAACGTCTGACTCAGCAAGAAGCGGTTGTGCAACTTGATCTGTGCAGAGAGACGAAAGGGAGAGACAACTCCCAACAAAAGGGCAAGGCCAAGCAAATAGAGAAGGAGGAATGTCGCCAGTTTTCTCATCAGATGTTCTTATCACTAAGGTCGAAAAATGCCCCAGATTCCATAAGGAAAGATACACATTCTTGAGAACTGCTGGCTTGGAAAACTAGCGAAATTGGGGGCGTTTATCCTTCACTCCCTCACCCCCACACCCTCCGCAACAACCTCAACCAATTCCCGTGCATGATCCCATGGATGTCCGCCTCGGAATAGCCGCGGTCTTTCAATAAGGCCGATACCTGCTGGAGATCAGCGATGGTATCCACATCCAGGGGACTTTGCTCTCGCCCAAATCCGCCATCGAGGTCGGTGCCCATGCCGACATGCTCGGCATTTCCAGCCAGCTGACAAATGTGGTCGATGTGATGGACCATGTGGTGCAGATAGACGGGCAGTTCTTCGTGGGTGGTTACGTGCTTTTCCCAGCCTGGAACCATCATCCAGGTATCTAGCGCCATACCAATGACGGCTCCGCGTTGGATGAGTGCCTGATATTGCTCGTCGGAAAATTGACGGTGGTGAGGCACCACGGCTCGACTGTTGGAATGACTCGCCCAAACGGGGCCGTGGAAATGATCCATCGCCTCCCAGAAACTCTCATCACAGAGATGGGTCGCATCTAGGATCATCCCTAATCGTTCCATTTCGCGGAGCAGGTTTTTGCCTGCTTGCCCAATGCCGCCGGACGCATCGGTGCCTTGGGCATAGGTGCCCGGTCCATAATGCGCTGGACCGATGGCACGAAGTCCCTGATTCCAGGCTTGCGCTACATAGCTGAGATCGACCATGGAGTCGGCCCCTTCGAGGCTGAGGATATAGCCAATCGGGCAGTGCCCAGGATCTGCTTCCCAAGCCAGCAAATGCGCTTCTAATTCCGGAAGATTGGTGATCTGTCGCAGATGTCCGGCTTGCTCCATTGATCGATACCAGGCCAATTGTCCCTGTGTTTGGGCATATGCCTGATGCGGAGAATGCCAGCCAGGAAGGGGATTGTCCTCGTGGATATAGCGGGCGATGAGGGTAGCCACGACCAATCCGATGTTGCCTTTTCGTAAGGCGGGGAGGGATACGGTGCCTTTGCCACGGTCGCGTTTGTCAGTGAGATGGGCTTCTCGCGATCGAATGTCAGCAACGCTTTGTCGAAGATCCCGGTTCCATTCCAGGGCATTCATCGACAAGTCTAGGTGGGCATCAATGATGAACATGGGGCGAAAGGGCCGGTCTTCAGTACCTCAATTTCCGATGGCGGGCTTCTACCCACCAGGATTCCTGCACGGTTCCTTGGCGAACGACCAGCATTTGTTCGTGCAGGGCGACCGTAGGGCAAATGTGCCAGGGAATGCCATAAATTTCACTCCCAATGGGATATTTCTCCGGCTGATCTACTTCTACGATCAAGTGCTCTTCACTTTGCCCCACGAAGGTACGAATCTCCACATTCAGAAACCGGATTCGGTTGGTCAATGGATTCTCTGCCGCCACTGCTTTGTGCCCGAGGTCCAGACAGAGGCGATTGGTACCAGGATGGCTGATGACTCTGGTGAGCAGAACTGCTGCGGGGAGGAAATCCAACTCCGGACAGATGTGGGCATATCCGGCATCCCATAAAGCGTAGGTGCCGGGGCTTAGGTCGGTTTCGGAGCGAAGGGCATGAACGGGAAAGGTCGGTGAACCGCCCGCGACGATGGTAGGGACGGCCAATCCAGCCGCTTTGAGTTGTTCGGAAAATCCTTCCACTCGGGCATAGGCCTCATCGCTGGCTTCTTTTCTCTCGGTGAATTCCCGCTGCCGGAAGTGGCCGTCATAAGCATGGATGCCCCCCAGTTGAAGACCAGGCAATTCGGAACACAAGCGATACAGCTCCATGGCGCCTTCTCCTGGCAGAATGCCCGTTCGGCCCATACCAGAATCCAGATCCAACCAAATTTTCAAAGACTGACTCGCATCTTGAAAGGCCTCGCTCAATTTGTGGGCGATCTCCTTGGTATCCACCAAGGCGCCGTATTGTACCTGCGGAAAGTGATCTGCGACTGTGCGAAGGCGCTGAATATTTGGGCCGACGGGTTGATAGGCCAGCAATACTTCCTCTACCCCACATCTGCCCAGCATCTCCGCCTCAGCGATGGTGGAACACTTGAAACGCCGAATGCCTGCTTCCAAATGGAGATGGACAATCTCCGGCGTTTTGTACGTTTTGACATGAGGACGGAGACGATCTACCTCGCCCGCGACCTCGATTGCCTTCCGAATGTTGTAAGAGATTCGGTCGGGAAATACCAGGAGAGAGGGACTCGTAACGGCAGTAGGGGACTGGAGTTCGTACCAATCCAAATCAGCACTAGGGATCATAAGCCAACTTCATTCAATCAATCAATGCTTTCAGAAAGATAAGGACAGGAAAGCGGCTTATGCAAGCATTTTGGAGAAAATATTCAAAAAATCATATATATTCTTTCAGACCGAAAGCTTCCAACTTCATTTGGAGATAGTGGGTGGAAACGGAATCGACCTGAAACCCTGCTAATAAAGCTTGGTGAAAACCAGGGACATAACGTAGGGATGTCTGAGGTCGATCCGGGGAATAGCCTTGCTCCCAATGACCCCATCGGTGAAACCAGAGGTCTATGCAGAACTTTTGCCGTTGAAGGGATGGGGGACTGGATTGAAACGCCTCCAGGAATTGATCTCTCAATTGGATCAAGTGAGGTGGCCAGGATGCTGCTAGCTCCCCCTGATCCCGAATCAGGCCTTCCCCCACCGCCTCAAATGTGGCTAACACCCATCGAAGGGCTCCTAACCCGACAGGAGGCTTGGAGGGGGGAGTGATTGGGGTAGATTGGCCTGCTACGCCAGATTGGGCCAGGGATTGTTTGATGTCTTCCAGAGTCTGGGTATTGCGCCAATTCTCTTTCGAGATGGGCTCTGTCGCAAATTCCCCCGTGGTCATCTGAATCCCCACCGCCACCAAGTGTTTGCACCATTTGGTGTGTTTTCCCATCGGGCAGGTGCAGCTGGCTTCCGCCTGAGCAAAGTCGATCGTTTGTTCGTACCACTGCTGGCCTTTCACCCGACCTTCAAAACGAGTACCTGTTTGCCAAACACCGCCCACCGCACCTTCAAGAAAATAGACCTTTCCTTTGCCAAAAGTCGATGGGAAACTGAGCGCTTGAACTTGTTGGAGAGTAAACATGGAGACAGGGTTCAGGGTTCAAGGATACAGGGATCAGGGTTCAAATGGTAGCTCCGAATTGTATTCGGAAAATGACCACAGAACAGAGTTCAAAGATCAAAAAACATCCTATCCTCGCAAACCTCCCAATTCCTGCTTGCTACCACAAATTCTGTCCATCTTGTCTATTTCCAAAGTCTGACAACTCAAAAGTAGCGCAAAATTGCTTTTCACAGGGAAAAAGCATTCGTTTCCCTACTCCCTACTCCCTACTCCCTACTCCCCTCGACTTTTTGCTTCTTCCCAGGAAAGGACCCGAAACTCCGTTCTGCGGTTTTTTTGCTTGTTTGCTTTGGTGTCATTGGGGGCAATGGGCTGGCTTTCTCCATAACCTTTGGCCTCCAAGCGATCAGCATAGATACCTGCTGCCAGGAGATATTCGACCACGCCACTGGCTCGGGCTTGCGACAACTGAATGTTGTATGCGTCGGTGGCGTCGCTGTCAGTATGACTGGAGATTTCCACCACCAAACTAGGATTGTCCTGCAGAATTTCCACCACTCGGT
>JBCCCJ010000162.1:0-8117 GCA_039033615.1 Bacteroidota bacterium | reverse complement strand
GCACTGGTGGGGAGGCTTACGTCAACCGTCCCGTGATAGGTCGTCAACGCATGGGCCGCTTCCCGATTCATGCCAGTCATTTCGACCAAGATGTCTCCATGCCAGGTATTGGCGACAATCGAACCCGAAATGTCATGGGCCTTGATGCCCCCATGGTGGGCGTCGATGACAATTTCTCCATTCACTTTTTCAATGGCTACCTCTCCATAATGATGCGTCTCAACGTTCAGGTTGAAATCTTTGGGCACCTCCACCCACAGAGCGACGGCCTTATTTCCATGCCCGGAGTCAATGTGCACTACATTGTCTTTTTCTACGATGTCCAGCTTGATCCCGCCAGAACTGATGCGAGTCATGCCATTCGCTGCTTTGGACGTGGGAGAACCTTCCTCTTCTTTCTCCAACAACTCATACTTCAGCAGCACATCATCCCGATCGGTGCCGACGATGTTCACAGTCCCCGCATGGATGTCTACGTTGAGGTGGCCGATTTGCCCGGCGTTCGTCAGGGGAATGACCAGTTCATTGCTTTGCGAAAAGCCACTGAAATGCAAGAACAAGGCAACAGCAGCCAAAGAGAGATACATAAATCGTTTCATATCAATGATAAATTAGAGAATTCGTTGATTGGTTGATTGGTGGATTAGTGGGTTGGTGGTTGGTGAGGTAGCGTGGACTTCCAGGCCGCGCAGTCGACTGGTGGGTAGGAAAAGGGCTGACTTCTCTTGGAAGAAAGTTCTCTACGTGCAACGTCATCTATCCCATCTGACATTGTCAGCTCCCGCATCTCGTCTCCCGCATCTCGGATCTCGTCTGACTTCTGACAGCAACGCGCTCTGTCTTTTGTCTTCTCCCTGACCTCTTTTCATCTTTCTTCTATCCAGATGTCACCGTTCATGGTTTCCATACGTAGGGAAAATTGCCCATTTCGTACCACCAAAGCAGTTTGATTCGACAGTTGGTAATGGGTTTCGCCATCTCGTTCTTCTTTTCGTTGTTGCTGGATTCGCTTCACCGCCATTTCCGGCAAATTGGTGTACACGTCCCCGTGTCGACTGAAAGGCATGACTTGGGCTTCCAAGCCACTGGGCACCTCCACTCGCACATCTCCATTCAAGGTCGCAAAAGAGGCTTCCTGCCGCGGAATTTGATCGTACACCACTGTCACCTGCCCATTGATGGTTTTGGCCCAGCTGGGGTTGCGCACTTCCGAGAGCTCAATCGAACCGTTGATATTTTCTGCGGCAATGTCCCCTCTCACTCCAGAAATATTGACTTGTCCCCGATTGATGGTCGAGACACAGAGATTCATGTCCCTAGGCACCTTCAGCCGAAAATGCAGGGTGAAATCATAGGGTGGATTCCAATGCCATCCGTTGGCTCGGGTCCACCCATTGATTTTCCCGATTCGTAGCTTGCCTTCCTTTTTCACCTCCTGCACTTCCTTTTGTTGCCAAGGGACATCCATGAAGATTTCCAGGGTGTCGTTGCGGTCTTCTTTGCCTAGTTGCACCTCTTCCATGCCCTTTTTCACATCAACAGCGTCATCTGCGGAAATGATTTTTTCTACCTCCAGAACCACGACATCCCCATCGTAGCCTTCTATTTCCAGGTTGCCATTGATGTTTTCCAATTGGAGGGTGTGGGACGTGGTGGAAATCTCCTGACGGATGAATTCGGTTTCAGCCACCTCTTCCAAAGCAAGCGGCATGAAGGGGAGACAAAGGGCTAACAAACTTGCGGTCATGGTACTCAGATTAGCGATAAAAAGGAGGTAAGGCGTCTGTCTTTCGAAGGAAAGAGGGTACTGAATGTTGGTATGTGCGGGGAACTACATCAGGATTTTGATGCTATTTTCCAGTTCTTCTTTGACTTCTGCGGGCGTTTCTTCTTGCTCAATGATTTGTCGGAAGCCCTGAACGGAATTCTTTTCCTGCAGAACCACCATCAACTCGGCCAGCGCCAATTGCACCAGGGGCGATTCTTGATTGGCAATGGAACTCACCAGGCCCTGGCGAACGGTGGGATTCTCCGAATAGGGAATGAGGGCTTCCAGGGTAGCCAGCCGGACGTTGGGATTTCCATCCTGGTTGAGCGTCCGGAGCAATGCCTCAGCGACGCGCTCACTAACGTCTCCTTCCATTTCGCGGGTGAGAGAAACGGCCTTCAGACGCTCCGAAGGGGAGGATTGTTTCAACTGGCTGATCATCATGATCTCCCGCATGTCAGCAATCTCGTCGGATAGGGTAGCAATTTCGGCTTCTTTTTGCTCGCTGCCACTGTTCCAGGTACCAATGCCCATGCCCAGCAAAAGGATGGCGATCGCTGCTGCCATTTGACCGAGATGCTTCCAGGTCAACAAAATGCCCTTGGGTTGGGGAGAGAGAGGACGCACCTTGGATTGCGTTTCCTGGGCCTCTTCCAAGGCGGTATAAAACCGATCGCTTGCTCCGCTTCGCTTGGGCGTTTGCAAGGCCAGTTCCAGTTTTGCATCCAACTCTGCCAAGGTCGGAAGATCCGAGATCTCGATATGACCTTGCTCAATGGCTTGCTCCAATTCCTGTTCTTCGGAGGCACTCAGGGCCTCTTGTTGGAATTGTTGAAGCAGATAGGTGATTCGCTCGCTATTCATCTGATGTTTGTTTAGACCATGTTTGGGACAGGAAATTTGCTTAATCAGTCAATACAGAATAGGCCTGTTTCAAACTCTTCAAAGCCCTAAAGACCCGCACTTTTACCGTCCCCTCAGAACAGCCCAACACTTCGGCGATGTCTTTGTAGGCCATGCCCTCTAGTTTGCTCATGACCAGAATTTCGCGTTTGCTAGCTTCTATCCCCTGAAGGGCTCTTCGAAGCAGGTTCAGTTCTTCTTGTTGTTCCATCGCTTGTTGTGGGGCCAATGAACCGGTGATCCGATCCTGATGGGGTTCTATGGGTTCACTGACGAACTTTTGCTGTTGTTTGTATTGGTCGTATTTCAGGTTTCGGGCGATGGCAAACATCCAGTGCTTGAATTCTCCCTCTTCCCGAAACCGCTCCCGATACTTGAGCACCCGCATGAATACCCCTTGAACCAAATCTTCACTTTGCTCCCGATTCCCAGTCTGATTGTAGAAGAACCCAAAAAGCACCCGATGGTATCTTTCGTACAGCAGGCCCAACTGATCTACCTCCCCGGCCTTGACCTGCTGCATCAAATGGTTATCTGAAAATCGGTCGGACATGGGGATTGGTTGATTGGGAAATTGGTTGGTTGGGGGATTGGGGTGTTTCGTAAAGCAGTCTGACAGGGCACCGTTCTGACCTCTGACCTCTGACCTCTGACATCTGACATCTGACATCTGACATCTGACATCTTCTCTCTGTTCGGGGAGGCAAACTGCGGCTTTTTGCAAAGGTTACACAGGAAGGGGAATTTTTTTTTCAACTCCCTCGCAGTACCTTTCGGTTTCTTACCCAACCAAACTGATTCTACTTGTCATGCTTGATGCCGTTTTGATCTCTTCCCAAGAAGCCATGGTCCTGGAGGACCGCTATGGCGCCCATAATTATCATCCGCTACCCGTCGTGCTTTCCAAAGGAGAGGGCGCATATGTCTGGGACCCGGAAGGAAAACGGTACCTGGACTTTTTGTCGGCTTACAGCGCGGTGAATCAGGGACATTGCCACCCGAAGATTCTTAAAGCCCTGTATGACCAAGCTGCCCAATTGACCCTTACCTCCCGTGCTTTTTACAATGACATTTTGGGTCGCTACGAAAAATACATCACGGAGCTACTCGGCTACGACAAAGTCCTGCCGATGAATACGGGCGTAGAAGGAGGCGAAACGGCCTTGAAATTATGCCGCAAATGGGCCTACACTGTCAAAGGCGTTCCGGCCAATCAAGCCAAGATTCTCTTTGCCAACGGTAACTTCTGGGGACGTACCCTCGCGGCCATTTCTTCTTCTACCGATCCGAGCAGCTATGAAGGCTTCGGGCCGTATATGCCTGGCTATGAGTTGATTCCTTACAACGATCTCGCTGCTTTAGAACAGGCATTGGAAGACCCCAACGTCGCTGGCTTCATGGTGGAACCCATTCAAGGGGAAGCCGGGGTGGTCGTTCCAGATGAGGGCTACCTCAAACAAGCATATGAATTGTGCCGATCCAAGCAGGTGTTGTTCATCGCTGACGAAGTGCAAACCGGTTTGGCTCGGACAGGGAAGATGTTGGCCTGTGATCACGAAGGAGTCCGACCAGACATTCTCATTTTGGGGAAAGCCCTTTCTGGGGGAGTTTTGCCGGTATCTGCGGTATTGTGTGATGATGAAATCATGCTGAGCATCAAGCCGGGAGAACATGGTTCTACCTATGGAGGCAATCCCCTCGCTTGCGCTGTAGCGATGGCTGCTCTGGAAGTATTGGTCGAAGAAAATCTGTCTGATCAGGCAGAAGTCATGGGGCAAGCCTTCCGCGCTCAGATGCAAACCCTGGTAGAAGAACGGCCTGATTTGCTGACCGGAGTGAGAGGAAAAGGCTTATTGAATGCCATTCTGATCAATGATACCGAGGATAGCTCGACGGCTTGGGATTTGTGTATGGCCCTCAGAGACAACGGATTGCTCGCTAAACCTACCCATGGCAACATCATTCGCTTCGCCCCACCTTTGGTCATTTCCGAAGCGCAACTGAACGAGGCCTGCGACATCATTCGGAAGACCGTGATGGGAGGTAGCAAATAAGGGAGGAAGTACGTATCTTTAAGAAACTTTATCATTGTCAATGACCTGCAGAAATCTGGTTTGGATTTCCCTGCTTTCTGTAATCGCGTTACCCTTTTCAACAGCCGTTGCCCAAACTGCCCCTGAATTAGATCTGATTGACCTACAAGCGGAGGAGGTTGCCGTAGTACCTACCAATTCTTTGATCTGGGAAGTGAGAACTCCCGGTCAGGATCAGGTATCGTACATCTACGGGATTCTGTTCAAGATGCCTGCGGCAGAATTCTTCCTGCCTACGGGGATTGATCGCTTGATCGAGCAGACCGACAAATTGGTGATGGAAGTAGATCCTCTGGCTCACAACCTGGATCATATCCATCGAGGGACCATCCCGTTGGATTCGACCTTGGAGGAACTCCTGCCAAAAAAAACGTTTCAACAACTCAATCGCTACGTAAAGGACAGCCTTTCCGAATTGGCGACCTACAAAATGCAGACGCGTTACGCCCCATTGCTGTTGGCGCGTCAATTCATCTGTGATTATTGTTTGGGCTTCGGCAAGGATCAAACCCCCATTTCTTATGAGACATACTTAGCCAAAAAGATCAAAAAGCCCTTGAAATTGCTCCATACTGGATGGGCCAGAACTGCTTGGCTGGACTCCTACAATTTTGCGGAGCAAACCGAGGTGCTGATGACGAGCGTTGACGACCGAGCCATTCAATGCGAAGTGTACCGAGCCATGATGCGCGCGTATCGTCGACAAAACCTCGATCAGATGTGGCTCCTGTCTAAAGATGCTCCCGACATGGGAGACAATGGTTCTCGGTTCATCGAGGCCAGGAATCAGTCTTGGGTAGAGTCTTTGGTGTGGAGCCTCAAAGTCGAAAACTTGTTCATTGCCGTGAATGCGGTGCAACTACCGGGGGAATATGGCCTGCTTCACCTCCTCCGAAAAGCTGGGTTTCAGGTGAATCCAGTATATTTGCCCATTCCCCAAGGAAATGATGAATGAGGGGGCTAATACTGAAAGCTATATGTTGTTGAAAAAATTGGTCCTTGCTGTGTCCCTTTTGGGTGCTGTGGGAATGATTCGAAGTCAGGAATCGGCCATTGTTCTACCGGAAGATAGCGCCAAGACCACCCAAGCCGATGCTTCTGCCGCAGCCTATCAATCTCTCTTATGGGAAATCACCTCTGCGGCTCAATCTCACCCATCCTATCTATACGGCACCATTCACATCATCCCCAAGGATTCTTTCTTCCTTCGGGAAGGTCTGGAGGAAAAAATGGCAGCCAGTGAACGCTTGATCATGGAGATGCCGTTGGATCTCAATGTTGGGACCGCCCTCACTTCCATGATGCACATGATGATGCCTCGTGGGGAGTCGATCCAGAAATACCTGAGCGAGGAAGAATATCAGCAGCTCACCACCTTTGTGAAGGATAGTGCTTCGGCGGGGCTCCCCATTGAAATGATTCGTCCGTTTTACACGACTCAGCAGATCCAGCTTTCTTATTGCATGCCGGGAGCGACAGAGTCGTATGAGATGGTTTTTTCGCAGGAGTTTAAGGCAGCGGGAAAGCCCATTGATGGCCTGGAGACCTTGAAAGAACAGCTGAAACTGGTGGACGACATCCCAATCGAAGAGCAAGTAACAGGCTTGATGAGTTTTGTCAATCAACCACAGCTCAGCTGCGAAGGATTGGCGGAAATGATTCAATTGTATCGCAAACAAGATCTGGATGGATTGATGCGACTGACAACCGGAGAAGAGGAGATGTCTGAAGAGGATCTCGCTCGTTTTCTGGATGATCGAAATGCTCGTTGGATCAGCAAAATAGAAGCCTTCATCAAAGAAGAATCGGTGTTCATTGCCGTAGGTGCGGGCCATCTTGCTGGACCTAAAGGCGTGATTGAATTGCTGCGAGAAGCCGGATACACCGTGCGCCCTTTATAATCGAATCTCCAGGAGGGCGTACTCGCTTTTAATTGTCTCTCAACTGCCGTACCTTTCACATGGGTACAAATAAGCGGATTTCCCGATCACATGGCGGACCAACAAGCTCCCATACTTTCCTACTTTTTCCTCTCCCGACACCCGCGAGGGCTTCGGGCGATGCTGCTGGGAGTGGCCTTATTGACCATGCTCATTGCTTGGCAAGGGCCTGTTTGGTGGCCCACCTTGGAGCTTCCCATCGGTATTTTGTGGGGCTTGGGCGGAGGGACCTTGCTCCTATTCATCCTTAGCCTGATTCCCAAGCTGACCCGATACATTTTTGACCTGGCTTTCCTGGCCTTCGTCTTCTATTATCTGGCCATCATTTTTCTCAGCTACCTGAATCTGCTGCCCCCGATTTTTGTTACCATCTTGATTGCGACCCAGATCCTGTTCGCCATCTCCTTTCGTAATTTCTTTGAATTCCTGGTCTTTGCGATTGCCAGCATGTGCTTATTTGTGGTCTGTACCTTTTTCCTGGAGAATCTGGAGACTCAGCCCTATTTATTCGTGATTCTGATGGGAATTGCGACCGTTTTTTCAGGCGTGTACATCTGGTCCCGAGAAAAATTCATGTACCAGGTGCGACACAGTGGGAGCATGCTGGGCGACCTTTTAGATAGTTCCGTTTTTGCCATTTTCCTCCTGGAAATAGATGAGGGCATGATCCTGTACCAAAACCGGATCGCAGAAGCGTTCATTGAGCGCTTTTTCCCAGATACCACCCTCACCTGCGAAGAACTCTTGCAGCATTTTTCCCTCTCCCAAGAATTTCTCCACAACCGCTTCCCCCAAGCTTCCGCGGAAGACATTGAACAACATATCTATCAACTCACAGATGCCGAGGGAGAAATCAGAGACCTGGAAGGCTACCTGAGCAGAATCCGCACCATGAAAGAAGATTGCATCTTGCTGCGGATCAGGGACATCAGCGGCATCAAAGCCCAAGAAAGAGACCTCCAGAGAACTTCTTCGCTCAACCAATCCCTTCTCAGTACCCTGCCAGACGGCTTACTTACCGTGGGACCAGACGGCTTGGTCGGAGTCAGTCATGAACCTCATCATCAGGCCCATCCCTTTCCCCTTTCCCGCTTTGCCAATCAACCTTTTGAGCATCTCGCCGATTACTTATTCCAGCCCCAACAAAAACAACAGGTTCTTCAAACCCTGAATCAGCAAGTAGAAGAGGAAAACGTTCCGCAATTTGAGTTTCCTTTCACCGTAGATGGCAAGGACAATTTCTTTGAATTGCGGATGGTTCCGCTCCCGGATGAGGCGGGCACCCTCCTCCTGATTCGGGACATTACCCTCACCAAGGAAAGTGAGAAAGCGCTGATCGAATCGGAAAAAACCTACCGGGAAATTTTCAACGCTGGTACCGCAGGGATTGTCATCCTGGATCCACAAGATTTT
>JBCCCJ010000161.1:0-8119 GCA_039033615.1 Bacteroidota bacterium | reverse complement strand
CGCCCCAACACCTTCCCGATTCGGATCGGGATGGCCAACCCGCCTTTGTGGTGAAGGCTACGCAAATAATCACGATTCGCCATGTTGTCTAGGAGTATGGTCCAAGTTATTTTTTGAGTATCCCTTAACATTGCCAGAGAACCATTTCGCTTTGATCAGGAATCCATCGAAGAAAAAGTGGCTTTGTTTCCCATAACATCCCCAACGATATTTGCAGCCTGATTCCTTACCAATGAAATTTCTCTCTTCCACCATTCTGGCAATCTTCTTTGCCTTCCCTTCTTTCCTCTCGGCCCAAACCCCACCTCCGGGCCTGGAAAATGCAGCGCTACGATCCTGGATCAAAAGCAACTTTTACGATGGGGAGCACAATCAATTGGGCTATACCATCGCTCGGCGGCGGATGTTCAACTACATCGACAACCAGAACGACACTGTCTATTGTGTCTATGGTGGCTTGGCAAAATATGTCCCCTTTGGTGGTACCACGACCTATCCGGCCCCCCTCAATACTGAGCACACGGTTCCTCAGGCATTTTTCAGCCAGAATGAGCCCATGCGTTCCGACATTCATCACCTCTTCCCCACCTACGAAAACTGGAACAGCGTCCGGGCCAGTGATCCCTTTGCTGAGATCAACGACAGTCAGACCATCCAGTGGATGCGGCTGAACCAAAGCCAATCGAATATCCCCGGAAATTTGATTGAGGAGTATTCAGAAAGCAACGGAAATGCCTACGAGGCACGCGAAGACCACAAAGGAGACGCCGCCCGGGCCATTTTCTACTTCTTCACCATGTATCCGACCCAGGCTGGCAACATCAGTCAGTTGGGGAACATCAATACCCTCTATCAGTGGCATCAGCAAGATCCTCCAGACGCCAAGGAAATCAGTCGAAATGATGGCATCGAAACCTATCAGGGCAACCGCAATCCCTACGTGGACCATCCCGATTGGGTAGGCCCAGCCTGGGGATTTGGCGTTCCCGGACCAGATATGCCGACGGGCTTGGTGGTCAGTTCAGACACCAACCGACTGAACTTACAGTGGGATGACTTGCCCACAGAAAACGGCTACTTGATCTATCGCTCTACGGACAATCAGAATTTTGCCTTCCTCGACTCCTTGGCAGAAGATGTGGTTACCTACGCTGATTCCGATGTGCAAGGCGGTTTGACCTATTATTACTACGTCATCGCCTACAATGCCGCGGGAAACAGCCTCCCTTCATCGGTAGCGAGCGGTAGTCCCATCCCCGGAATGAATTCTGGAGGATTCGCTGCTGAATTGCTCTTTTCTGAATACGTCGAAGGAGATTTGTTCAACAAAGCCTTAGAAATCGCCAATGGAACGGGCCAATTCGTGAATTTGTCGGCTTATTCTCTGAAAAAGCAATTGAATGGCTCAGGACCATGGACCGATGAACTGGTCTTGCAAGGCAACCTCTTGGATGGCGATGTCTGGGTAGTTGCCAGCGAGGCGGCCAGCAGCGAAATCGTCGCTCAGGCGGATGTTACCACCAATTCTAACCTGATGCTATTCAATGGAAATGATCCCATTGGCTTGTTCAAGAACGATAGCCTGATCGACGTGATCGGTGAGTTTGATGGGGGAGGCATCTCCTTTGGGGGGGAAGTCACCCTGAGACGTAAAACCTGGGTGGTTGCGCCTTCTGCTACCTATCAAGTCAATGAATGGGAAGTGTTGGCCGCTAATACCATTGACGGACTTGGGGTACATAGCTTTGATCCCAGCAGCAACAGCCGGACAAATCTCCTACCAGCAGATGTGTGGCAGGTTTGGCCCAACCCTACTGAAGAGCTGATTTGGGTGGAGACGAAAGGAATTCAGCAGGTGGAATTGACCTTATTCAATGAAATGGGGCAGCAAATGCAAGCACCTACCATTCAAACCCAAGGCGGGCGCTGGCAGGTATCACTGGCTCATTTACCAGCTGGCATATATTTGCTGAACGTAATGACAGAGACGCAATCAGGGAGTACCCGGATCGCCAAGTTCTAGCGATCCGCAAGCACTAGGCCATTTCGCGTGGGCGAATGTTGATCACTTTGGACTGACTTTCGTCTACCTCAGCTGGCATCAATTTGTTCTCCAAATAATGCTTGAGCTTTTTGCCCTGCATTTCATGCTCCCTTTTCAGGCGCTTGCGGATCCTTCTCATCAGGATCGGGGCCAGTGGACCGGAAAAGGCAACCATGGTTTGGTGCTGGGTGGTGGTTTCATTGATCCACCGCAGGAGCTGACGTCTTTCGTAACGAATCAGGCCGAGGTTGGTTCCCCAAGTCAGTTCATACGGGGCATCAAATACCAATAGCCGAGAACTCATGGAGAATCCCAGCCCACCTAAGGCGACTTTTCTACGAACGGAAAAACGATTACCTGGACGACGCAACAGTTTCAGAAAAGGCGTCACTGGATTCCATTTCTCATAGGAGGGAAAATCGACCAGAACTTCCCAAACTTTGTCCAAAGGCGCATGGATTTCCGTTTGAGTGCCAATCTTGTATTTCATGGGTAAGGAGGAATTACAGGCGATTACACTAAGGCAGGAAGCAGTGTCAGGTTTTACAAAAATACGGAAAAAATCGGGCTTTGGATTTATTTTTTGTTAAAAAATCCTACGATCTATTAACAATTTTCTCATTGTGCCTCTGTGAATCAGGCCGTATTTTTGCACTGATTTTCCCAAACTATCTGAGTCCCAACCATTAGGCTTCCCTTCATGAAGAAAAAGCTCCTTATCCTCACTGGCGGCGGCGATTGCCCCGGCCTGAATGCTGTCATTCGGGCAGTCGTAAAAAGTGCACAACTACATGGGGGCTGGGAAGTCTTCGGTAGCATCGAAGCTTACACCGGTTTGTTGCTCGATCCGATGGAAATCATTCCTCTGGGGGACGCAGAAGTCCGGGGAATTCATATCCGAGGGGGGACCATCCTCGGCACGACCAACAAAGGCGGACCGTTCGATTGGCCAGTTGAGCAGGCCGATGGGACTTGGCAACTGCAAGACCGCTCGGAATTTCTGCTTGCGAAGCTCAAAGAACTGGAAATCGACGCTGTCATCAGCATTGGCGGCGATGGCTCCCAAAAGATTTCTCAGCAGCTATTTGAAATGGGCATGCCCGTGGTTGGCGTTCCCAAAACGATCGACAACGACCTTTCTTCCACCGATTACACCTTCGGCTTTCAAACGGCGGTGCAAGTGGCCACAGAGGCCTTTGACAAATTGGTGACCACGGCCGAAAGCCACAGTCGGATCATGATCATGGAAGTCATGGGCCGGGACGCTGGGTGGATTGCCCTGCACACCGCCATTGCCGGAGGCGCGGAAATCTGTTTGATTCCAGAAATCCCCTACCACATCGACTCGGTCATGGAGCGGATTCGCCAGCGCTATCAAGGCCGGAGAGGATTCGTGAACATCGTGGTTTCCGAAGGAGCCAAACCCAAAGGAGGCGAAGTCATAACGAATCAAACCGCCGAAGTCGGCTACCAATACGCCCGTCTGGGGGGAGTTGGGTTTTCGTTGAAACAACAAATTCAAGATACTGGCTGGCAAGAATCCATCCGGGTGTCTGTGCTCGGGCATTTGCAGCGAGGCGGCACGCCCATCGCCTTTGATCGGATTCTGGCAACCCAATTCGGAGTGAAGGCCTTTGACATGGTCTGTGAAGAGAAATTCGGTCGCATGGCGGCCTACCAGGAACACAAAATTGTGGATGTTTCCCTTGCCGACGCTACTGCTTCCTACAACTTCATCAAGGCTGATTCCTTCCTCATTGAGACCGCACGAAAAATGGACATCTGCCTGGGGGATTAAGCTCTCAAACGGGCTTGTTGGAGGAAATGCTGAATGACCTGATCTTCAGGATTGAGGCGGGTGAGTTCCTCCCAAATCTTTTGCGCTTGTACGGGCTCGGCTTCCAACTGAAGGTGCAAGGCTTCGGCAAAGCGATTGGCATAAGACGTTTTGAGTTCCTGCTGAACCGCCTCGTCGCTATCAAAGCACTCGTACACTCCTACCGGAGCTTGCTTCCCCTTGACCAGGGTTTTCCCCAGGTACCTCAGATGATAGCGATCCAGATGTTGCAGTCCACTGACACTTTCCGCAGTGAGCAATACATTGGCTCCGAAGGTCTTGGTCAGGCCCTCCATGCGAGAAGCGGTATTGACGGTATCGGAAATGGTGGCCGCATCGGTTCGCTGGCTATCTCCAATGATCCCCATCACGAGGGAGCCGGTATGGAGGCCGATGCCGACTTTGATGGGATACCGATCCAGGCTGATCCGTTTGGTATTGTATCGTTTCAGCGCTTGCTGCATCTCAATCGCGGATTGCAGGGCATCGTCTGGGGAATGCTGAAAAATGGCCATGATGCCATCGCCCAAATATTGATTGACAAAGCCTTGATGGTGCCGAATGATCGGCCCCATTCTACCTGCGTAAGCATTCACGAAGCGGAAGTTTTCTTCTGGACTCATGTTCTCCGCCAGGCCAGTGTAGTTTCGGATGTCGCTGAAGAAAACCGTTACCCGCTTTTCTACCTGATCGCCCAAGCGTACCTCCATCAAATTGCTCTTTCCCAAGGAACGAATGAACTCCGTCGGGACAAAGCGGCGGGAAACCGAATTGATCTGCCGCAAATTCAAGTGGGTTTTGATACGGGCCAAAAATTCTTCCTTAGAAAAAGGCTTTGGCAAATAATCATTCGCCCCGATGTCCAGCCCATGCACCAAATCAGCGATCTGGTTTTTGGCAGTCACCATGATGATGGGTAACTCTGAAGGCAAGTATTGTTCTCGAATTTTTTGGCAGACCTCATAGCCAGACATTCGAGGCATCATGGCGTCCAGCACGATGAGATCGACCTCTTCCCCTTGTTCCAACAACGCCAGTGCCGCCATCCCATTCATCGCCTGCAAGACTTCATAGGCCTCTCCAGTCAAATGATTCTTGATGACCTGCTGATTGATTGGCTCATCATCCACGACCATGATTCGAAGATGCTCCTTGACCTCTTCAGGCTCAGTTGAAGAAAGCGAGCTTCGCTTGGCAGGGGGCAGCGTTCCTGGTTCGGTGGCAGGCGTATATCGGTTTTGAGGCAAGGGAAGGGACGAACGCTTCCGGTTGATACGAGCTTTCACCACCGGATCATCCACAAATTCGACGGCCAAAGGAATGCAGAAAAAGAAGGTAGAGCCTTCCCCCATCTTCGATTCCACCCACATGGACCCCCCATGCAGTTCGGTGAGTTGCTTGGAAATGCTCAGCCCCAAGCCCGTTCCGGCAAATTCTCGCTGGATTGAGCCATCCGCCTGCTCAAAAGCCTGAAAAATGGCTTTCCGTTTGTCTTTGGGAATGCCAATCCCGGTATCTTTTACCGCTACCTCAATCTGCCCTGGCTGTAGCATCGCAGATACGGTTACTGTTCCTCGCTCGGTGAATTTGACCGCATTCCCAATGAGGTTGAAGAAGATCTGTTCGAGTCGGTCTTCATCTCCCCATACGGGTGGCAAATCGGGAGAAATTTGGTTGTCGAGCTGCAAGGCTGCTTGCTCCAGGGTTGCCGACTGCAAGCGAATAACTCCCTGCGCCAGGGAATACAAATCCACGGGCTTGAGCCGAAGTTCCAATTGATGGTGCTGGAGCTTGGAAAAATCCAGGATGTCGTTGACCAGGGAAGAAAGCCTCCGTCCAGAGGAGATGATCATCCCCAGGTTTTCCTGTTTCTCAGCGTCTCTTTCATGATCCATCAGGGATTCCGACAGCCCGATGATCCCCGTCAGCGGGGTCCGCAATTCATGGGAGGTATTGGCCAAAAATTGATCCTTGAGTGCGTCCATTTGGCGCAGCCGATCGTTGGCCTTCTTCTGCTCTTCGTAGGCTTGTTGCTGAGTCGACAGAAGCTCTTTTTGCGCTACCCGCCTTTCTCGCTCCAGCTTTCGCTGCTTATCCCCCATCGCCAACGCAAAGAGGATGAGCGCCGCCAACATGGAAATGTTGTTGAACAAATTGAAATCGGCTGGCAAACCGATGGACTCCCCTGCCACAGCAGTTTGGATGTTGCTGATGGACACCACCAGCGAGGCCATGGTCAAAGGCAAAAAGGCAATCAAGAAATATAGCGCGGGCCGAAACCCTTTTGCATACACATACATGCCCATCCCGAAGGCAAACACAAACCCACTCCCCAACAGCACCGAGCGAACGATGGTGGAAGGGAAGTAGATGAAGCCTTCCCAGGAGCGAGGGTCATAGGGAAACCATTCTGGAAACAGAAAATTGACGCCCGCCAGGACAAACACCAGCATAGGAGCAAAGGAAAGCCATTTGGCCCAGGTAATGGCTTTGGGATAGTAGTGGTGGATGTCGAGGTAATGAATGCTGAATCCCAGAATCCCCCACAGCGTCAAGCTCGACATGAGCAGCCAAGCCACCGAGAGGTCAAAGAAATTTTTGATCAGGGGGTATACTTCATTGATGGCGAGGTAATACCCCAACGGAGCTGGCACCAGCAACGACAACAGAAATCCGGTCCACAGCAGAGAAAAATAAGCCTGCTCCTTTTTCTGCGTCATAAAAAACCACAGCAGATAAAACAGGATCACAAAACTCAAGACCGACACCATGAAGGCGAACATGAGCTGATACCCCCTTTCTGTTTCGACCAGATAGGGATAGTCGATCTGGTATAAGAAATCCGCCACTGGCAACAGCTCATGCGAGGCAAATTGCTGGGCCTTGATGAAGATTTCCTTGCTCTCCCCTCCTTTCAATCGAATGGAGAAGAAGTTGCGCCAGTCGTCGATGGGTTTCTCTGTTCGCGAGGTCAAATAACCGGTTTGTAGGCGGGTCATTTGTCCTGTGGAGTCTCGAAAATAGACCTCTGCTTCGTTCCAGGCCTTTCCCAGAAAGCCAACAGAAAAGGTAAAAGTGAGCGGCTGCTTGTATGGGTTTTGCACCGCCGTGTGGAGCCAGAAAGGACGCCGCAGATAGGCCTCGTCCGGCATCAAATCATGGGGCACAAATTGTCCATTCTCATAGGCTTGCACCACTTCTTCGATGGTCTTGCGCTGCAGGGCATCCGGCAGGACGCGGTTGGCCACGGATAATTTCCGCAGGTGATACTGTTTGGTGAGCGTCCCCCGAAATGCTTCCGGGTGGGTCAGCAAATTGTAGGGACTGCGAATGATGGCGAGATTTTCTGTTGCCATTTGCTCGTGAGGCAGGCCTTGCCCACCGTCTTTGGCTTTGACGGTGAACCACCATCCTTCCTGATAAAATGCCAGGCTATCTTCTTGATAAAACTCCGTAGGCACCAACTCACACGACCAGACATCATTGCCCATGGGCTGCATCGCCATCGCCGGGTGGGAGGCTTCCCAGGTACCCATGGTGTCTTCCAGAAAAGCAGGGTTCCAGGAGTAAAAAAAGAGGGAATCCTGCCCCAATACGTTTTGGTAGCGACATTGGCGGATGTCCACGAAAATACGGACCGTATCGTCGAGAGAAATATTCGCTGGTTCCGTCCACACCTTTTGCCCAAAGGCGGAAGGGATGAAAAGAAAAAAAGAAGCGATAACCAGAAACAGGAGGGAAAATCTCTGAGTCTCTTGGGGCATGTAGCCAAGTTACGGAAAATTCAGGGCTTGAAGGAAATCAGGGCTTTCGCTTTTCGTCTAATCCTAACAGATCTCCAGGGGCAAAAATTGCCCCGACCTTCAGATCGAATGGATGCAAGACTGAGATACCCCGCGATGAAGTAGTAGCGTGGAGATGTTGTTTTGAGCCTTGATGTTGGGTTTCCACCTCTCCCTTGGATATGACAAAGAAAAGTTTGCCACGAATTTCCGAATTAGCACGAAAAATAAAGCTGTAATTCCCGATTCGTGCCATTCGCCAAGGAAAGAAATCAAGCTCACGGCGCAGCGAATTTCTACGAATAAAAGCTAGCGAGGGGGCAATCAGGTTCGTGGCTAACAATCGAACTTTCCCAAGCATCTGAAAGTCAGACCCCTACAAAACTTGTCATCTCGACGATAGGAGAGATCTTATGTTGATTGAGAAAACAAGAGATCTTTCGCAGGCTCAAGATG
>JBCCCJ010000160.1:0-8182 GCA_039033615.1 Bacteroidota bacterium | reverse complement strand
TTTATTCTTAGAGATGATTCTCCCGACCTTTTCCTTTCGATGCTTCACCACAAAACTACCAAATCCACGGATATACACATTCTCTCCAGAAGCCAACGCATTTTTCACTACCGTGAAAAAGCCTTCAAGAGAAGCAGCTACATCTGCCTTGTCGATACCAGTCTTCTGAGAAATCTCTAAGATAACTTCAGCTTTTGTCACGTCTGAGAAAGTTTACGAGTTATGAATAAGAAAATTCCAGAAGGGGTTAGCTCCTTAGAATTGACTGGCAAATTTAGCATAAAGGAAGGAATGACAAAACTTTTTCTGATAAAAAGCTCGCATTCTGAGAGTTGCAAAAGGGTTTACTCGGCACACGGCAAGGATTGTTCCAACCATTGACCGAGATCGTCTTTCTGCATTCGGCTGTATTGCTTCAGTCCTGGGATAACCTGCATAGAAACGCCATTGAGGCAATTTCGCTGGCAAGGGCCCGAACGAGCGTATATGTGTTCCCCTAGGCTACGATCTTTCATATTTTTCCGCAAGGTCTCCAAGACTTTCGGAGCTCCTTTTTCAAAGCAATTTCCGCCGCCTGCCACCTTGGGGCGCAGGCTATGGCATACCAGTACATGCCAAATGGGTGGATCTTCAGTTGGTTGGGACATATGTTCATGAGTTCAGAGGAGAAACTGCGGGGGCTGGTTTCCCGTTTGGTCTAGCAGATAACACTTTCTTTTTCTAGATTGTTCCGTATGAATTCTGTTGACATTCGATTTCGCATTTCCTTCCTTTTGTTTCTGATGTTGGGCTTGGTCTTGTTGGCCAATTCGTGCCGCGAAGATCCCTGTGAAGGAATTACCTGCCAGAATGGGGGCATTTGTCTGGATGGCAACTGTGATTGTATTCCTGGTTTTATCGGGGATTTCTGTCAGTTTTTTGATCCGCGACAATACTTTGGCACCTACCGAGCGGAATATACCAACTGTGTCTCCACGAACGAGAACCACCGGGTCCTGATTGAGGAAGTAGCCAACAACCCAGGGAATTTGGCCATCATCAACCTGGGAGACTACGCCTGCCCCTCGGGAGAGTTTCGGGTAGAAGCGGAAATCAGCGGCAATTCCTTGACCATTCCAGAGCAAGAAGTGGATTGCGGAGTAATTGTTTACACCATCGCTGGCAGCGGCACCCTGACTGGTGGCACCATTCTCAACCTGATTTTTGAAGTTCAATACGACGCTGGCGGATTTGAGCAAGTAGATGCGTGTACCGCCAGATTGGAGAAGTAACCCCTAGCTATTTCCTTCTTCCTTATCTGGATTCAACTCCCGATCCAGGATTTCCTTCAATTGATCGACGCCAATCCATTTATAGCGGATGACTTTGTCTTTGTCCAGGATGAATAGCTTGGGGGTGCTGTTGATGTTGTACTTGGCATCAAAACCGGAGCGGCGGTAGGCATCTGAGGTATGAATGCCTCCTGCTTCATCCAAGCCGTACTCCGCCAACTTTGATTTCCAGACGTCTTCGGAGCCATTGATGTTGACCGTAAAGAGCTGTACGCCCTTGTCGCGATAGGCTGGAAAAACGCTGGCGAGTTCCGGGGTAACCTTTTTGCAACGCCCACAATCATAGTCCCAGAAGTAGAGGATCAGCCAGTCCGCATCTACCCCATAGACACTCTGCTGAATGCCGTTCATATCCGTGACCGTGAAATCCTGTCCGGGTCGGCCAATGATGATGGGGCTGAGTTCTTCGGCTTTGGTGATGATTTTCTCCAAGGCATCCGGGTCGATCCACCAAGCTTGATTAGAGGCGTAGTATTTCTCGACGATGTGAAGATAGACTGCATCCATCCCCATGATTTTGTTGGCCTTCTCCGCGTATTTGTTGAGCAAATAAGAAACGTAATACTTAAACGCCTCATCGTTGGGGCGAGCGGTTTCGATGATTTCATCTACGGCGGCAATGACCGTATCTGGGTCTTGCAGGGTCAGTTTGTCGAGGAATTCATCCACTTTGGGCTTCATGATAGGCGTGCGAGTCAGCCGATCATCTGACAAGTCGAGCTTGTCAAAATAGTGCGCCCGGTAATAGCGAAAGGCCCAATCCTCCGGCGCTCCCTCCGGGGCATCTGGCACTTCTGGCACATCGGTTCCCGTCAGAATCACCGGGGCCAATTTCCCTGGATATTTGGCCATCAGGCCTTTTCTTTCGGCCATCACCGTCTCATTCAGCTCCGTCAATTCCTCTGTGATGGCTTCCTTTTGGGCATCTCCATCTGCCAGACCTTTCATCTGGTTTTGGAGCTCAGTCGCTTTGGTCCGCATGTCCCCCAGGTAGGCGACATGCTCATAGAAGATCTCGTTTTCTTCCGAGCCTTCGATCTCCATCTTGCCAGCAAAATCAGCGGTATCCGTGGTGATGGTGAAATATTGATCCCCCGCAATCACCAGATCAAAAAAGCGATTGGAAGGAGGAATGACCATCAGGTACATCCCGCCATCCAGGGATTCTTCTCTCTGAAAGGTGTAGGTTCCGTTGTTGTTCAGCGCGGTATCTTTCAAAAATTGCTTGTCCCCCTGGTAATAGGCGAGAAAGACGGTATCTGAACCTCCTGCGAGATTCAAGGTGATTTCATAGCCTGGCTCCCCCACTTCTCCGGAACTAGCGGAAGACGAGGTCGTGGAAGGAGAGGTCGTATTTGAAGCGGGACCGGAGCACCCCAACAAGGCCATGGAGAACAACAGGCTGAGCAATATGATTCGCATGAGTACGGTTAATTTTGATCGCCAAATTACCAATTGCCGGGGAAGTTTCCATTGCTTTTGTTGGTTTATCCTGCCAGGACTACTGGATCGATGGGCTCATCTGTTTACAAAAAGGAACGTCGAATGAAGGATGGAACCCTACTTGTCAGGACAAATTTTTACCTGTTGCATTCGCTGTTTTGATACTTCGGCTACCGCTCAACACAAGTTTTTTGGTTGATAAATCTTCCTTTTCAATCGAAAATCAAGTGCATGACCGCAAAAGTGGTCTCACTTCTCGCATGACGGGGAATCCGCCTTCACAACAAAAAAGCCGATCGCTTGATGCGACCGGCCAGGTAAATTTGGGTTTAGGTATAAGTCTTACGCCTTATCTGGTGATGCATTTCTCTCTGGGAGAAAGGGGCCAAGACCAAATGTGCGATGCGTTCAAAAACATTTTTTTTAGGTGTTTGCTCTAGTAACGGAAAAATCTCTGCTTTGGTTCATCAGATAGGAAAAATTAAGTATCACTTGAAAAACAACTTCCCGAAGTTGCGCAGAGATTTTGTATGCAGACAAGGAAGAAAAAGCGAGTTTGGTGGGCCAAATGAAGCTTTTTCTGACGCGGTAGGCAGGTAAAAGAACAAGTCAAAAATGGAAGATGTTGTTTGAGCGTTACCTAATCTCTGACCCCTTGAATCCAGGCATACACATCCAGATAGCCGCATTCCGCCAGGACTTCCTGATAGTATTGGGTGTTGCGATAGTTGTTGACTAGTTCCCGGAAATGCGAACGGTACTTGGGTTTGATAGCTAAATCGTCTGCTTCCCAGTCGCTGTACCCTCCGAGGTAGAAGATATTTTGCTCGCATTTGGCGGCCATGTAGTGGCATTTGGCCGCAAATTCCAGATTAGGCGCTTCTGCAAGGGCTTGCTCAAAATAGGCCAGCGACCGTTCCATGGCCGATGCTTGGTATGCCACCTGGATCTCATCGGCATCGTCCGCCGGGCTCATGTACGCCCGATAATAGCCCGTAGCCATCCAACTATGCCCAAAGTAGGAGGTGTTGTAAATAGCAGTACCCAACTGGAAGTTGATCTCACTGGCTCGAATGGGTTGATCTTCTAATTGGAGATTCAACTGTACCAATCGGCGAGCCAGGGTACGTCGATCATATTGATAGTGTGCCTCGTCCGCATCCATCCAATCTTCAAAACAACTGATGCAATCCGTATTCACCGCCAAAAAGGGATCTTCGGGGATCTTGAAATAGGTAAGCTTCTCCAACTGATCCGAGGGCAAGCGTTCATACACCTTCAGGGCTTCGGTCCACTGCAAGTCTTTCATCAGCATGGTAGCCAGCATCTCCTCGATGATGATTCGCGCCCCAACCCCGTTTTCTTCCAACTTCTCCAACAAGGCTTCCTCATAGCTGCTCCCCCCTTCGGCCTGAGCTGATGCCTCCCATGCCAGCAATTCTTCCACCAGTTCCAGATTGATATTGGAACGAAGGTAGGACAAATCAAATCGGGTCAGCATGGCCTTGGCTTCCTGGCCTTTTTGTCGGTACTGCTCGGCAAAGACCTTGGTGAGGGCTTCTTTCGATTTGTCCTTGAGATGATGCGGATCCTCGCCAAAATCAAAGGCTTCCCATTGCTTGTACAGGCGATCTTCTGTCGCTTTTGGGAGGCCCTTGAGGTTGCTGAGTTGGCACACCCACTGATACAAAGCCGCGTGCTGACGAATGTGATCGGTAGCACCTTTTCGGGCCAATTGGGCAAAGACCTGGCTCGCCGCATTCACCTCCCCACTCATAAAGTCCAGGTAGGCACCACTCATCTTCCAGTAGGCTTTCCTTTCAGCATCGCCTTTGACCGAGAACTGATCCACAAACTGACCCAATTGATCCAGGTAGCGGTTGGCGCGCTGCTGATCCCGGCGACTAGGGTCCAGTTCGAGGGGAAATTGAAAATCGAATTCCCAATCGAAGAGGTCATACTCCAATTTGTTGATCTCCCGAGCCAGCAACAGATCTAGTTCTGGTGCCTCCGGATTCAAGGCAGCAATGTCCTGCATTTCGGGCAATACCTGCGCTTCCGCGTCGATGGAGCGAATGAAGTAGAGGGTGATTTTTTCCTGGTCGTTCTGGCATTTCTGCATCAGCGCATCCCAGGTGACATCGTCCTGCACCCGAAAACTCAACAGGGCCGAACGTCGCTTGGCTGGACAATGCTTAAACACTTGAGAAAAAAGGTAGGCAGCCTCCGCTTCCTGTCCCAGCGAACGTAAAGCGCCAGCCTTGTGGCCCAGCGCCCAATAGTACAACTGACTCTCCGTCTTGTCCTGAATCGGTGGCACCAATGCGTCAAAGAGTTCTACTGCCTGCTGATACGCTCCTGCATAGTGGGCGAGGCGAATCACCTGATAAGCATAGCGCATTTTCACAAAGGGATCATCCCCACTCATTTCATATTTGAAGGTGCCTTCTGCTATCAGATCGGCCGTTCCACTGGTGTCCCGCCCTTCGTCAGACCAGGGGGATACATAGCCAGCATAGGGTTCGCAGCGTTTGGCAAAGTCCAGGTAACAAGCCTCCATGCCCCAGCGATTCTTTTTCCAAAACTGGATCACGGTGTTCTGCTGAAAGGAGTCTGCAGGTGCTTCTCCCTCTCGCCCTTCCAGCCAGGGTTTCATGTCTTCGAGCGGACCAATGGGATATTCGTACACCACCTTGGCCATGTCTTCCAAAGAAGGAGAAGGTCCTTTGCCTTTGTGGTGCGCGACCCATTCCCGCAAATTGTGGCCTTTGACAAACGTATCCTGCCCCCAATCGTCATCATAAAAACGATCCAGACTGAAAAACAACGCCCGCAATTCATCCTGCAAGCTCAACTGTGGATCGAAAAAAGAATTGTTGATATAGGTGTAGTAGGGATCAAAGCCACAAGCCTGAGAAGTTTGGGTGGGCTTGAGGATCAACACCAAGCTAACGGAACACGTCAAAAATTTCAGCCAGTTGCTCATGGGAATAGTAGCTCAGATTGTGAGAATCAAGGTGATAAAGACTGAGGTGAAACCGTTGGGTAGGCCAGATAGGCTCCAGCAATGCTACCGCTTCGGAAATCTGAGAGATGCTGCTTCGTTCCAGGCGAATTTCGTCTCCCTGGTACAAATACACCCCATCAAGATAGGTACTTTTGAGGACTTTTAGGCGGTTGGGATGGGGAAAGGAAAAGCGGCTGCTATCGGCCAATTCGCTAGTTTCCAACTGATTGAGCAAGCGAATCGGCTGCCCTTCCCGAATCAACACCCCCCAGCCAAATACCGGCAGGGCCAAATCCAGGGGCAAGGGATAGCGATCGAAATTCACCAGGTAGCGTTGGGCCGTTTCCAGGTCCAGGATGGAGTTCTCAGTCGCGGAGTCGCGCAGATCGCCCATGTTGTAGAACATCAACATGCCCCGGTCCACAGGCGGTACCCCGGTCAGGTCCAGGTATTTGACCTGATGGAGCCGGATGGTGGCCGAAAGCTGGATGCCAGGAGATCTCAAGTGGGCTTTTACGCTGTCGCAAAGAGAAAAGAAAGCGGCTTGACTGCTTTCGCTCCAGTCGCAGTCCAACTGCACTTCCGAAAAAGGGATTTCACCTGCTCGGTCACGGATTTCCTCTACCAGGCGCTTGGCTATGATAGGGATGGCCGCTTTGGACACCTGTTGCATGCAGCGATTCGTCAGATAAACCGTAGGGACCAACTCCACCCCCGGTGGCCAGATAGCAGGATCAAGTCGAGTCTCTGCAATGGAACGAATGCCACCGGCCCTTTCGTCCACATCCACATCAAACATCCTCACATACAATCGCTGCACCGCCAGGCTGTCCAACCATTGCCTTTCTCCTTCATCAGGGGAGAACTCACTTTTCCAATGGTAAAAAGCGGGAGAAATCGTCCTGCTCGGTCCCTGACAGGAGAGCAGGAGCAGGGTCCATAGGACCCCGTTTGCGATCAAGAGCGTAAGCGAACGATTCATGCCCAAAGATCGCAGCTTGGCGGCAAAACTTAAAACAGAAGCATGGATGATCTATCGCATCAGTTTTTGGGTAGAAAATGGAGAGATTCTCTTCTCTGTTTCACCTCTTACTCATGCCTATGAAAGCCTTCGTTGTACTTGGCATGTGCGCCTCCCTCTTATTGGTCGCCTGTGGCCCTAGTCCTTCTTCTCGCAGCGCTCCACCTGCCAGCGTAGAAACGCCTCCGGCGGTAGTTGCCCACCCCGGCAAACAACTGCTTCGGATGAACTGCTACCTCTGCCACTATCCCGGCGCAGAATCGCCGGATTTGCTCACCGCGCCCCCCTTGGGAGAGATCAAGTACCACTATCTGGCCGCCTATCCCGAAAAAGATGCCTTTGTCCAGGCGATGCTTGCCTTCCTGAAAGATTCTCGCTCCGAAAACGCCATCATGCAAGCCGCCGTCAAACGCTACGGTCCCATGGCCCAGGTACCCGCCTCGGAAGCAGACCTATGGCAGATGGTGACCTATTTGTACGAGGAAGCGGTAGAAGTTCCCGACTGGTTTCCGGCCTATTTTGAGGAGACCTACGAAAAGTCATGGTCAGATCAGTAGGAAACCCCCTGTCTCGGTAATCCGGCAAGTGGGGAAAGCCTACCCCTGAAAAAACGCTTGAAATTCTTCTGGTGGCTGATGCATCGCTACCGTATTGGGACCGAGCGTCCGAATGGCATAGCCCGCAGTCTTCAGGTGTTGCTGGCAATCCCGAAATGCCGTCTCCGACAAATGACAACTCTCAAACACAATCAAACGAGGCTGGGTCTTCGCCACGTCGAACAATTGGATCACCTGGTAATCGAAGCCCTCCGTATCAATTTGCAGCATGTCCATCTGCTCAATCTGGTAGCGATCCAAGAGGGTACTCACTTTCAGAACGGGGACTTGTTCCTCCACGATTTGATCTTCCAGCCTTGCGGGTCGCTGGACGCCTTCTTTCGCGACTTGCTTATCCACATAGGGAGAGGCCAGGGCCTTTTCCAGTTGGGGTCGCTCAAAGGTCGCCAAGCCCGTGGCCCAGCGGGCGTCGCTGAAGCTGATTTTGTACAGCGGCATGAACCCATCCCGGGCTCCCAACGCAGCATGGATCACTTGGATGCCCCGATTTTTCTGATAAATCCGGGTCAAGAAACGGTCAAAAACCCATTTCTGGGGTTCCAAGAGGACGCCCTGCCAATTGTCGCGCTTGATGAATTTGTGGATGGGATCATTGTTGAAGCCATCATTGGCGCCGATCTGCACCACGGTGAATGGCTGCCCCACCCAGCGGGAATAATTGCTCAACAATTCCGGCAAACTCCCCGGCTTGGGCGTGTATAAATAGCGGTAAAACCACACAAACACAAAGCTATTGTGTGAACTCAGCCAAAACCGCAGGCGA
>JBCCCJ010000159.1:0-8196 GCA_039033615.1 Bacteroidota bacterium | reverse complement strand
ATCGCCTGTCCCGCACCGCTCGACGGTATCTTCGACAAGCGGGATTTCGCAAGCTCAACTGGCCTCCCTTTTTTAGCGGCCAAAAAGTGAGCAAAAAGCCGCCGAAGTCCCAGCCCGACTCACTTTTCCGCCCCAACACCTCGGATGCAGTTTATTCCGAAGAAATCGGAATGGCCCACCTTCCTTTGCGGTGAATGCTGCGCCATGAAGCCATCATGTGGACTTTTGTCCAGTGGTATGGCTGATGGCAAGGATCGCAGGAAAACGACCCACTTTTCGACGAAAAGAGGGGATCCTGACAATCGAAGATTGGCAGCCTGAATGGCGCAGCCATGATGATCGCGCCCCCCTTGCGCTGGCTCGCGCGCTAGCTCAAGGGGGGCAGCAGCCAACGGCTGCGGGGGGTACCCTCCCCCCTTTGTCAATTCCTGCCAAGGAAGCCCTTTCTACTCGCCGACTCGAAACTTTCCCTATCTTTGATCTCCAAAATCAGGAACACTCCCTTTTTTCGTGGCAATTGAACTACTTATGAACAAGTTGACCCTTCGTTTTTCTCCCCTGGTGCGAAGTCTGAGCCTGGGGATGATCGTCATGTTGGTCGCGCTGGTCAGTCAGGCGCAAGAGCTAGACCTGAAGGCGCTGGAGGTAATGAAGCCTCGCAACATCGGTCCAGCGGGCATGAGTGGCCGGGTGACGGCCATTGATGCCTTGTACAGCAATCCCGACATCATCTATGCGGGCACGGCTTCTGGTGGATTGTGGAAGTCGGAAAGCGGCGGCATCGCCTGGACGCCCATCTTTGATGAGGAGAAAGTCTATTGCATCGGGGACGTTACCGTCCATCAAGCCAATCCCGACATCATCTGGGTCGGGACGGGCGAGGGCAATCCCCGCAACAGTCAAAACGTCGGCTATGGCGTCTATCGCAGTTTGGATGGCGGCAAAACCTGGACCTGTATGGGGCTGGAAGATACCCGCAACATTCATCGGGTGCTCATTCACCCCAGCAATCCCGACATCGTCTATGTCGGCGCTCAGGGACCCGCCTGGGGAGATTCTGAGCATCGGGGGGTATATAAAACCACCGATGGCGGCAAAACCTGGAATCATATCCTGAAAGGCAATGATTCTACCGGAATTGCCGACATGGTCATGGATCCCTCCAATCCGAATAAATTGATCGCTGCCATGTGGCAGTTTCGTCGCAAGCCCTGGACTTTCACTTCTGGCGGTCCTCATTCTGGTTTGTACGTAACGGTCGATGGCGGGGAAAACTGGGAGCGGCGCACGGCAGAAGACGGACTTCCGGCGGGAAATTTGGGTCGGATTGGCCTCGCGATTGCGCCCAGCAACCCCAAGCGCGTCTATGCCTTGGTAGAAGCCAAGAAAAACGGCTTTTACCGCTCTGAGGACGGCGGGCGCACCTGGCGCATGGTCAATGGCAAGTCAGAAATCGGCAATCGGCCTTTTTACTATTCGGACATCTTTGTAGATCCGAAAAATGAAAACCGTATTTATAGCCTGCATTCCCTCATCTCTCGCTCCGAGGATGGCGGAAAATCCTTTCAGGTGATCGTGCCCTTTTCTCAGGTCCACCCGGACCACCATGCCTTTTGGATTCACCCCGACAATCCCAATTTGCTGATGAATGGCAATGACGGGGGGATGGCGATTTCCCGCGATCGGGGCAAGAACTGGCGCTTCATCGAGAATCTGCCCTTGGCGCAGTACTACCACATCAACATCGACAACGAAATCCCCTACAACGTCTATGGCGGCATGCAGGACAATGGTTCCTGGCGTGGCCCCGCTTATGTATGGCGGGCGGGCGGCATCCGAAATAGCTACTTCGAAGAATTGTATTTCGGGGATGGCTTCGATGTCGTGCCTGATCCAGAAGATGCCGAATATGGCTACGCGATGTCCCAAGGAGGTTTTCTGGGGCGCTATCACGTAGGAACAGGCTTCACCCAGTTCATTCGTCCCATCCATCCAGAAGGAGAGAAGCTGCGCTTCAACTGGAATGCGGGCATCGCCCAGGACCCTTTCGATGCAGGCACCATTTATTATGGCAGCCAATTCGTCCACAAAAGTACCAATCGGGGCAATACCTGGGAGATCATTTCGGAGGATTTGACCACCAATGACCCCGAGAAGCAGAAACAGGCCGAAAGTGGGGGCTTGACGCTAGATGTTACAGCCGCAGAAAATCATACCTCCATTCTGTCCATTGCGCCCAGCCCGCTAGAAAAAGGCGTGATGTGGGTCGGCACGGATGACGGCAATCTGCACCTGACCCGCGATGGTGGCAAGACCTGGGCCAAGCTCAATGCCAACCTTCCCGGTTTGCCTGCACATGCTTGGTTCCCGCACATTCACCCTTCCACCTTCGAAGGGGGAGAAGCCTTTGTGGTGGTGAACAATTACCGCCAAAACGACTACCGTCCATTTCTCTACCACACCAGCGATTATGGACAGACCTGGCGCAATTTGGTAGACGATTCCCAGGTGTTTGACTATACCTTGAGTGTGGTTCAAGACCCGATTGAAAAGAACCTGCTCTTCCTGGGGGCAGAACGCGGCTTGTACGTGAGTGTGGACGGCGGAAGCAATTGGACTCGCTGGACCAATGGCTACCCGGCGGCTTCGACCATGGACCTGAAAATTCATCCTCGGGAACATGACCTGATCATGGGAACCTTTGGCCGAGCGGCCTGGGTGCTGGACGACATTCGCCCCTTGCGGGAATTGGCTCGGGCGGGCGTCGCCGAAATGGACAAACCCCTGAAAGTCTATCCGGCTCCCGACGCCTATCTGGTCGAATGGCGCGAGGCCGCTGGCACTCGCTTCATTGCCAATGGAGATTTTGTGGGCCAAAATCGTTGGCCCGGTGCGATGCTCTCTTTTTCTACTCCCATGCCGAAAAAGGAAAGCCCGGCGGAAGAACCGGTGATGGAGGAAAAGAAGAAAAAGAAGAAGGGCAAAAAAGCCCAGCCAGCTGCGGAAGAAAAACAGGCCCCTGCTAAGAAAGGCAAACCAAAAACCGACAGCGTAACCGTTGAAATCATGACGGCGGATCGGGAAATCATCCGAACCTTGAAGGTGAAGGCGAAGCCGGGTCTGACTCGCATGTATTGGGGACTGGATAGCAAAGGAGTCAAATCCATCTATCAAGGCTTTGGCGATGGTCCCCAAAACACCACGGAGCCTGGGGGCGGGCCGATCATGCCAGGGACCTATACCGCCCGTTTCACCAAGGGAGAACACCAAGATTCGACTTCCTTTGAGGTGCACAAAGATCCGCGGCTGGATTGGGAGGAGGAAGGGATGCAGGAAGTCTTTGCGATGAACAAAGCTTGGATGGGCCTACTTTCGGATCTTCGGGAATCGGTAGAGCGGATTCAGGCAGCTGAAAAAGCCCTGAAAAAACTTCCCGCCTTGCTTCCCGAGGGAGACACCGCGACCACCAATCCTCTCAAACGGATGGCCGCGACCATGGGAGACAGCCTGAAAGCGATCAAGTTTGCCATCATCTCCGATCCAGAGGCCAAAGGCATCGTGGACGATTCCGATTTGATCGGGAATCAGATGTTCATGACGGCCTACTACCTGGGTTCTGCGCCTGGAGAACTGAATCCCACCCATGAATTGGCGATGAAGCAAATGGAGGAAATGGTGGAAAAAGCCACGGGCCGGATAGATGCCTTTTTTGAGGAGCATTGGGAGCCATTCCAAGCGCAAGCGCAAGAGATGGAGTTGAGTCCCTTTCACGGCATCAAGACCGAATGATAGAGTAATGCTGATGGTTGTGGCGCGAATTATGCCCAGCCACGGACCCTATACAAGTGCCCCCCTCGCCCAGCCTAAAGTGCTGGGATGGGGGGGGCAGTTTTTGAACAAGCCGGGGAGAGTCTCTCCTCTACCTACTTATGACAAATTTTGTAGGAATCTGATTGTTAGATGCTTGGGAAAGTTCGATTGTTAGCCACGAACCTGTACTGAGCAAGGATTTCCCATCCTAGGATGTCATCTTGAGCTTTCGAAAGATCTCTAGTTTTCCCAATCAACATAAGATCTCTCCTACCGTCGAGATGAAAAATTTTGTAGGGGGCTGATTTTCGTGTACTTAAGAAAGTTCGTGGCTGCCTTATTCATTTTTCGAGGCAAGGTTTACGAGGTCTCCCCTTGTCTTATCCAAGGGGAATGTGGCAACCCAACATCAATCCTGAGGATGACTGGGCAATTCAACCATAAAGGTGGAGCCCTTTTCTTCTTGACTTTCTACCTGAATGGAGCCCTGATTGCTTTCTACAAAAGTCTGGGCAAGCCACAAGCCAAGCCCGGTTCCTTTCTCCTGCGCGGTGCCTACTCTTGCGTGGGAATCCTGCAATTGGAACAGATTGTCTTTCACGAGCTCAGGCATCCCGCAGCCATCATCCTTGATGACCAAGTAGCTTTTGCCATGTTCTGTCCAGGCCTGGAGCCAGATATTACCCCCTGGATAGGTGAATTTGATGGCGTTGCTCATCAAGTTGCGGATGATGAGCTTGATCATCTCCCGATCTGCCCAGGCTGGGACGATCTCATCTACCTTGATGTGCAGGGTAATGCGCTTTTTGGTCGCATGCGGTTGAAAAAACTCGATGTTCTCCCGCAGAATGGTCTGCAAATTCAAGGCCTGTGGTCGGGGCGTGATGCCGTGCATCTGAGATTGTGCCCAATACAACAGATTGTCCAACAGGGAAGACGTACGTTTCACCCTTGCCTCTAGCTCTAAGGTGAGCATTTGGGTTTCGGTCATATTGAGCTTCCCCCCGTTGATCAGGGTCAAAGCACTCTGCAAAAAGGTGAGCGGACTGCGAAAATCATGGGAAATGATAGAAAACCAATGGTCTTTGGTTTCATTCAACACCGCAAGTTCTTGGTTTTGTGTCTGGATTCGTTGCTGGGCAGTTTTCTGCTGGCGATTGATTTGGAATAGGTAACCTGCTCCAAATGCCAGCAGAATCAATAAGAGGATGATGATGGCCCCTGCGATCCATTGGAGGCGAATGAGGGAATCCCTGGAGTTCAATTGAGCTTGATCAAAGGCCGCTTTTTCTTCCGCTATGACCAGTTTGCGCTTTTGTTCACTCAAGTCCAATTGGGATTTGGTCTCCAGAAGCTCTTTGCCGTACCGATTCTCGGACAAAGAATCCCGAATGTTGGCAGAGCGGCGGTAGTGCGCCAGCGCTTGGCGGAAGTTCCCCATGGCTGAATCTACTCGACTGATATAGAAGTAGGTATTTTGTTCCCTCCCTGGATACTCATGATTTCGATGAAGTCGAATGGCCTGATTCAGATAGGTTTGAGCGGCCGGATACCTACGCTTGGCAAACGCATTCATGCCCAAGCGATTCAACACATCAATCTGACCTTTGGCGAGACCTTTCTGAACAAAAATTTCTTGCGCTTTCAACAACCACTTGCGCGCTTCCTGATGGTTCCCCTGCTGATCCATCATCAATCCCACATTGAAGTACGTTTGGGCCAGACGCTCTTGGTTATTTGTTTTCTCATACCCATCCAGGGCCATTTGATAAAAAGCCAGGGCCTTTTCGAATTCCTCCAAATTGGCATAAATCAAAGCCAGAATTTGGTGCATGTCCGATATGCGGTTCTGCTTTTTGGATTTCTTGTGGATTTCGAGGGCACGTAGGGCGAAACTCAGCGCTTTATCATATTCCCCCATTTTCATGTAGACTCCACTGATGTTGGCTAAGTTCTCGGCCTCTTCTAATTCCCGACCTAGTTTCTGTTGAACCTCCAGGGCTTTGCGGAAAAATTGAATCGCTTCATTGAAATTTTCCTGGTGGACATACGCAATTCCCATGACTTGGTAGGCGGGAATCTCTCCTTTTTGAAAGCCTAGCTCCAAAGCGAGTGCTAAGGCTTCTTCAGCTGTTTCCCGGGCGGTAGTGGGCGAAACATCCAAATAGGCAGTGCCTAATCGGATGAGGGTATAACATCTATTGGTATCAGGAATGACCTGATTGGTCAATGCCTGTTCTAAGGAATCTATTAAGGGAGAGGCAGATAGCGGAACCACCCAGCCAACTAGCAAGATCGTTAGAAGCAAACAAAGGCTGTGAAACTTATGGGTCATTGTGATTTGTGCTTGTTTGTCAAACTAGCCAAATATGCGGAGAACACCAATGCAAAAATTGAAAATACCTGAGGTCAGCAAATTTCAGTTACGGGAATAATCAAAAGCGGGGTAGATTCCTGCCTTTTCTGGACCCAAATGAAAGCGTGAATGGCGTCAAGACAAGGGATCTCGCAAGCTGTCCGGTACGCACAAAAAATACTTGACTACGGGCTCTGAAAGGGCATGAATATTCTGTAAATCAGTCGCCGTCGCCAGATCAACCAAACTCCCGTCTTTGAACCAGATAGAGATGGGTTCGTGACTATTTTCAAAATAAGGCTGATTTGCGACCTTCCCATCAAAGACAAAATAGGTGCTCTCTTCTTCACTCAGTCCGGTTTGTGCCTGGTATCGCGTTCGGAGATTGGTTACCTGATCTGGGGAAAACGGCTCGGTTTGTAATTGGACTTTTAACAGGTTGCGCTCCATCAGGCGACGACAAAGATCTACCAACACCCGATCTGCTGCGGACTGCCATTGCTTGATGGCGTATTCAACGTCATTGTCATCCAATTGAATGAATCGCTCCAGCACCTCGCTATCCAGTTCATCTGTCTGGATGTGATGCGTAAAAAAATACCGGAGGGGTTCTCCCATTGCTGGTGGATGTCCCTGCTCATGCAACCAACGGACTCGCTTCAAGATGTGGACCATGGTTTGTTCCGCAGATAGGGCAGCTTTGTGCAGATAAACTTGCCAATACATCAGGCGGCGGGCCAGGATGAATTTTTCGAGGGAGTAGATGCCTTTGTTTTCGTACACCAGGCGATCATTGGCGACGTTGAGCGTCTTGATGATGCGGTCAATCCCGACAACGCCTTCCGCGACCCCAGTGAAAAAACTATCTCGAATCAGGTAATCCATCCGATCCATATCCAACTGGCTGGAGACCAATTGATGGAAGAAGGGCCGCTCGTAGTTGCCTTCGAAGATGTCGATGGCCAGACTCAATTTTCCCTTGAAGCGTTGGTTGAGGCGGCGCATCAGGGCCAAGCTCATGTGCTCGTGATGCAAGCCGGGGATGAGGCTGAACTCCAGAGCATGGGAAAAAGGGCCATGCCCAATGTCATGCAGCAAAATGGCGATGAGGGCAGCTTTGTATTCTTTTTTGGAGATGGACACCTTCTTACGCTTCAGCGTCTCTAGGGCCTGCCGCATCAAATGCATCGCTCCCAAAGCGTGATTGAAGCGGGTATGAACTGCCCCCGGATAAATGAAGGAGCTGAGACCCAACTGCTTGATGCGCCGCAAACGTTGAAATTCGGGGCTGTCAATCAGAGACAGAATGATGCCGCGGGGCAAATCTATGAACCCGTGAACGGGGTCGTTGACGATTTTGGAAGGTTTGATCCGATGGCCCATACAAATTGGAAAGACGATCCAGGATGCATCCCTGAATCGACTTCCCAAAGATACCATTTTTCCCCTCAGCGGATCAGCACCAATTTTTCCACCCCCAACGATGCTGCTCCCTTCATCAACTCGATCCAGTAGATGCCATTGGGTAGGCCGCTCAGTTCAATTGGCCCACCGGACCACGGCTGGCTTCGAATCAAGGAGCCATTGGTTCCAAAAATTCGCAAGGATGATTCGTCAGAATATTCCGCCTGGATCAATACCTGCCCGCTGCTCGGATTGGGATAGAGGACAAATGTGGGGGATGCCACGGAAAGATCAGTGGAGGTGCTAGGTGCTTCTGCGGTCAGGCTGTAGAGGTAGCCATAGGTGAAAATAGATGGCGCCAGGGTTTGTTGAATGGTGTATTCCGCCGCTTTGGGGGAGGTCCGCTGGTTGAACCAACTTTCATGAGCGGGCCAAAGATCTTTGTTGGTAGGGTAGGTGAATGCAAAGGCCCAAACGTGATTCCAGGGACCAAGCGAGCCGTAGTCGGTGGCGGATTCCCAGGGGGATCCAGATGATAATACAACACCTACCCCCCTTGATGGTACAGGTAATTCCCTGCCCCAAGATGATTTTGACGGTGATGGGAGACCAAACTATTTAGATAT
>JBCCCJ010000158.1:0-8201 GCA_039033615.1 Bacteroidota bacterium | reverse complement strand
GTGGCGGCGGAAACCAGGGTACGTGCGAAGCCATGCTGATGAAAAAGAGCGCTTCTGGTTGGGTGGTGTCTTTTTCGATGCCTTCGTGAAAATAGCCCATGGCATACTGATCAGGAATGCCGCCATGAAAGTCGTATTCAAAGCCTTGGTAGGGAATTTCTTCATGTTTGATCCAGCGATCAAAGTCAAAGAATCGCTGCTGGAAGGCGTAGGCGTCTTTGGTAGAGGCCTTTTGTTTGGAGAAGGTCTTCATTCGGAAGGTCTGATAACCTTGTCCGTCGAGGTAGCGGAACAGATGCGGGTAATCCGGGTAGCGCTCCAAGAGTTGGGTGAAATGGACGTGGTTCTCTAATTTGACCCCTGACATCACGGTGGTGAAAGACAGCCAGGATTTGCCGCCCAAAATCGGCGCAACGGAATAGCCAGAAGTATTTTTCCAACCGGCCGCGTCCAGGGTATCCTGAATGCCTCGGATAGCCTGGGTGTAATCGTCTTTCACCCAGACCTTGGTGGCGGCAGCTCGCCCGTAAGATTCGACAAATAGCAAATAGATGTTGGGTCGATTCGCCAACTCGCGCTGCAAATAGTTTTCGTAGAGCGGCAGCTTGGGCAGGCGGTCAAATTTTTCTGCGTTGGGCAGGTTGGAAGATTCCTGCATCAAGGGGGTAATCCAGAGCGAGGTGAAATAATCGTTTCTCAGGTCTAGGTTCCGTACGCCCCAACTCGTCCCAAATAAGGTCAGCAATAGCGCCGCATATCCTCCGAGGTGGCCCCAGCCTAATTTCGTCTCCTTCAGCTTTCCGCTGAACCACCACAAGCCAGTTCCGATAATCCCTAATCCCAGCAACGTACCCCCAATCAACCAAACATAAATCCAGTCTGAACCGCCAGAGACTTGGTCCAGGAAAATGGGCAGGACTTCATTGGCGAGGACGAAATCATTCTGGAAATAGGGGTGTTGCCCGTAGATGCTCAGCGAACCTGCAAAGTAAATCTGATAGGTCAGCAGGGCCAAATAGCCACCCACGCCCAGGATACGGGCAATTCGGAAGGGCCATTTCCAGGGGCGCAGCAGCAACCAGGCCCCGAGCAGGAGCAGCCATTCGCCACACAAACGGAAAAGATCCATGTTGTCGCGCACCAGCCAGATCCAGCCAGATTCGAGGCATTCTGTCTCGTCTAGGCGGGTACTCGGCCAAAAGCTCACCTGTTCCCAGTTCGCCACAAAAGCCGGCAGCAACAGCAACACATTGAAACCCAAGAGGCCCAGCCAGAACAGCCAGCGTTTTTTTCCAAAAGCAGAGGAGGTCATACACACATCTTACGGCCAATCGACCTGCAAAATAGCGCAGGGCGAGGGAAGGGGCAAATGAGGGGAGGATTGAAAAGGTAGGTAATTGGAATTCCTTTGATAAAGCAGATCAACAAAGATGTGAAACAAGAGATTCAACTTCCTTGGCTCCTCGGAAATACGATCAAAGAGGGATTCTAGCGGTAGCTTCCATTTTATCCGTGTTCATACAGCTCCCCAAATTCCTTCTCAATCCACAAAATGTGAAGGATCGCTTCATTTCTATAGCCAATGAAAGGAAGCCTTCCGCGATATCGAAAGGCGAGCAGAGTGACATCATCAGATAAGATAGATGGGAGGCTGGGTTTGATCGCATCTGCTGGGATCTTTTCAGTGCCCATCCCATGCCTTGGACTGACTTGAATTTGCTGCCATGATAACTGAGAAAGTTTGTGAAGCTGTTTGGCAAACGAGCCTGTATATTCCTCTGGTAAGGCATCAAAATCAAACCCTTTCTGAAGATGCTTGAAACAGAAAATGGGATAATCCAAGCTAGATGGGCGCGAAAAGTCTTGAGGCCCTTTGATTTTCTTCCCCTTTTCAGGCCTTGGATTTCGAATGCTCGCCTTCCCCTTTTTACGGCTTCTCTTACTCATTCGTCCCAATGAGGAGGGTCTGGAAATACTCTTGTAACAACACATGCGAAATCTCGCTATTTTGGGTGGTCTCTATCCAGGGAGCTTCCTGATGGGTCAAATTGCGCAATTTCCAGGCAGAATATTGACCATACACAGTATATACTTCATGAAGCAATTCCTTCTGGTCTTGAGATAGGAGAGAGAAATCTTCTGCTTCGTCCTCGGTAGGCAGGGGAATTGCCTCTGATCCATTCCTTTTAAAGTGATGATACAGAGTGGGCACTACAGGTCCGTGTTCCCATGCATAAATGGGATCCAAGAACAAAGGTTGATCAAACATCGCTAAATGGAAGCCTTGGGCATAGTAAACTAGCTTTTGAACTTTCAAATTAGAGATGAAATCCCCAATTTCTGGTTCTGAGAGACTAAGGAAAAAGTTAGCAATTATTGAGGCTGAAATCTCTTTTTGCTCCATTTTTTAGTAATTAAAATCAAGAATACGAAATTTTTAGCAAAAAAGTGGTGCTTTTTTTGATTTTTGTTTTAGCCAAAAAATTACGATTGCTCGAATCTCCAGCCATCCTAATATTGTAAGTTTTTTGTCTTTTGTGAGGTGCAATATAAAAAGCCCGATGAACCATAGATTCATCAGGCAATTTTATTTCAGTTGTGGTGCGGGCAGGAATCGAACCAGCGACACCAGGATTTTCAGTCCTGTGCTCTACCAACTGAGCTACCGCACCGCCGCTCTTTGTTAGAGTGGTGCAAATGTAGCACCCTTGCGGAATCTGCACAACATTTTTTGAAAAAAATCTGCGCCTATCCCAACCACCTACTCATCAAGTCCTCTTTTCGGCTGTCTGAAACGGGAATTTCGCTGCCTTCTTGTAGAAACAGCAGCCCCCCTTTCTTGCGGCGTTTGTATTCCCTGATCTGGCCCAGGTTCACCAAATGGGACTGATGGACCCGCACAAAGCCACTTTCACTCAGGAGTTGCTCGTAGTATTTCAGGGTGCGAGAGATGGTGAGCTTTTTTCCGCTCTCCATGTGAAAGTGGGTGTAGTTGCGATCTGCTTCACAGCGCACCACCTCTTTCAATTCCACTACTACGAAGCCCTCCAGGGTCGGCAAGATGATGCGCCCGAACTGCGCATTGAGGGCATCTTTGAAGATTTCCAGCTGAGAATCGACCGGTGCCGCATCACTGGGTTGTTCGAGCCGTTCTACGGCATGAATGAGTTCTTCGGCATCAACTGGCTTGAGGAGGTAGTCCAGGGCAGAAAAACGAATGGCCCGAATCGCAAATTCGTTATGGGCCGTAACAAAGATCACCTCAAAGGACAAGGGAGCCACGGCCTGCAAGATGTCAAAACCGCTACCTGGCTGAAGTTTGACGTCCAGAAACACCAGGTCTGGCTGACTGGTTTCCAGCAGTTGGATGCCGCTTTCGACCGAATCGGCTTCTCCAATCACTTCGATCCGGGGGCAACAACTCCCCAGCAGGTGTCGCATGCTGAGTCGAGCAGCGGCTTCGTCATCTATCAATACGGTTCGAATCATGTTTCCAGGGGTAATTGTAAAACGATCCGGGTGCCGGCGGCAGTACCGATCGGATCGTAGAGGTCTTCGATGTGGATCTTGATCGGATATTGGAGGAGCGCTTCTAGGGTAGCGATTCGCTCCTGCACCAATTGGGTACCGCGGGAATCGTGGGTCAATTTGCTGCGCGCCTTGAGTCGGCCAGATGCCTCCCGTCCGATCCCATCATCTTCGATTTCGATTGTCAGTTGACGCTGTCGTTTGAGAAAGCACAAATGCAATCGCCCCGGCCGCTCGGCGGCCATTAGCCCATGCCAGATGGCATTTTCTACGAAAGGCTGCACCAGCATCCCCGGCAATTCCAAGGAGAAACGATCCAGGGCCGGATCTATTTCCAACTGATACTGAAACGGAAAGCGGGCCCGGCTTTGCTCCAATTCCAGGTACAATTCCAGGGTTTCCAATTCTTCTTCCAGAGGAATGAAGGTCTCTCTGGCCTGTTGCATCACCCGGCGGATCAGTTTGCCAAAGCGAGAAACATAGCGCACCGCGGCCTGAGGCTCTTGCTCCAGGATGAATCGCTGGATGGAATTGAGGGAATTAAAGGTGAAATGGTGATCAAATTGAGCAGCCAGGGCTTCCTGCTTGGCCAGGGCCGCCCGGTAGCGAAGCAGGGTGCGTTCTCGTTGGTTCAAAGAGCGCATGCGCCAATATACTCCGCCCATGAGACTGCCGATCACCAGCAAGGCCAAACACCAGCGAAACCAGGTCTCCTGGATGAGGAGAGGCCGAATGATTAGGTGAAGTTGAAGGCTGGGCTCTCCGAAGTTCCCGTTGGCGTCATTGGCTTTTATGGAGAGCAAATACCTGCCCGGCTCCAGCCCCGTGTATCGAATTCTGGCCTGATCGGTCGGTATGCTCCAGTTTTCTTCATAGCCTTCCAACCGATATTGGTAGCGGGTCTGGCCGGGACGAGAAAAAGCAAAGGCAGAAAAAGCAAACTCAAAGGCCTGAGCTCGTGAATAACGGATGTGGAGCGTATCCAGGGCTTCGATGGGAGTAGCCGAAGAAAAGGGCTTGCCTGAAATGTGTACCTCTGTCAAGCGCACGCGGGAAGGAAAGCGGACCATATCCCCAGAGAGTTCTTTGGGATTCAGGCTGACGAAGCCGTTTCTTCCCCCGAAAAACAGTTCCCCATCCTCTGATTCGGTGAACGCCCCAGTATCAAAATCATTCGCGACCAAGCCATCTTCTACCGTGAAGTTCACAAAGCTTTCTTCTTGTGGATGAAAGCGTACCAGTCCGGCATTGGTACTGAGCCACAACCAGCCTTGTTGATCAGGGAGAATGCCATAAATCAAGCGAGCTTCCAGACCTTCCGATGTGGCATATTGCTGAATGGTTTCCTCTTTGGGATCATAGCGAACCAATCCTCCGCCCCACAAGCCGAGCCAAAGTATGCCTTGCTCATCCTCATGAATACAGAACACTACTTGGCTCTGTCTTTGCTTTCCCTGTGCCAAATGAACCCACTGCGTGATACTGTCCCGCTCCAGGTCCACCGCCAATAACCCCCGATTACACGCCAGCCAAACGGTTCCATTCTGAGCGAATCGTAGGTCCCAGATGTAGAGGTTCAGGGACTCTCCTTGAAAACGGAAATAATCCGCCATGATTTCCGAGGGGGAGTCGGGCGAGCGAAATCGAATAATTTGACGACCGGTTACCCACATATGCCCTGAGCTATCCTGCTGAATATTCCTGACCGATCCCATGCTCCGCATTTGCTCTTTCAATGACACCACCTGAAGCGATGGCCGCCGGAGATAACAAGCTCTTTCCTGGATGAATCCCACCCAGATATTGCCTTCCAGGTCTTCTGATAAGGCGCGCACCTGTGGATCGGGCAGTTCTTCTTTGAGATGATGGCGCAATTGTCGGCTTTCAGCGTCGAAGATGAAGATTCCCAAATTGGTTCCCACCCAAATTTCCTGCCCGTCCCGGGTTTTATGAAGCGCATATACACTCAATTCATTCAACGCCCGCCCAAAAGCTCCCTGGTTCACCGCTCGAAAAGGAGAGCGGTCGCTGCTCCGCAATTTGTTCAGCCCCCCACGTTCGGTCCCCACCCAGATATTGCCTTGCCGATCCTCATACAGACAGTTGATTTCGTTGCTGGAAAGGGAATGGGGAACATTGGATTGATGGGTCAGATGGTGAATCTCGGTTTGGCCACCCGGTTGATGGTACAACCCATGAGCGGTCCCCATCCAGACTCCCCCCCGGCTATCTACCAGCAACGCCCTGGCTTTGTGTTCGGGCCAACCCGGTTGAGCAATGAGTCGTTGGCCATCAAATAAATACATGCCCTGATCGGTGGCAAACCAGATTCTCTCCAGCGGGTCAACGCTGCTTTCCCACAAATACTTGTCCGATAGGTTTGCAAGGGCAGGATAGAGATCGAGCGCAGGGAGGAGTTCATTTGTTTGAGAAGAAAAAAGAAACGCTTCTTGGTAGGAAAAGAACCATAGTTGTCGAGAAGTCGCCATCAATCGTCGGAACGTACCTGACACCCATTCCCAATCTTGTCCTGCCTTCCGACGAATCAATTGTTTGCGGTGGAGACTGCTGCTGGCCCAAACCTGACCATCAGGATCAGCCTCTACTTGGGCAAAGCGATATGCACAAGGATTGAATGCCTGGCAGCTGTCATTGCGGTTGTGAAATTGCTGAGAGCTATGCTCAAAACGACTCAGGCCGATCTCAGTACTGATCCACAATTCTCCTTCTGGCGTTTCTGCCAAATCATAGATGGTGCCATGCGAAATACTGAGACTGTCTCCGGGCTCTGGTTGAAAATTGACAAACTGATAGCCATCGTACCGACTCAACCCATTCCAGGTCCCGACCCACAAATAGCCAAATCGATCCTGATGCAACGCCTGAATAGCTACGTGAGGAAGCCCATCGGCCATGTCGTACTGCTCAAAACGATAATCTGGACTTTGCCCCAATCCCCACAAAGGGCCGAGGCAAAGCCAGAAACAAAGGGTACGAGTAGTGATTTGAGACATGTATTTTCCAACATACAAAAAAGGAGGCTTCAACGTTTGATCATTTTTTGATTCAAGAATGCGCCTGTTTGGGGATCACTCACCCGAATGAGATAGGGACCGGGAGCAATATGTCCAACCGAAATCTGGATAATCGGCTGCTCACAATGCTGTTGAAAGATTCTCTTTCCCTGCAAGTCGTGAATTTCTATCAAGAGGGGCTGGGAAACCGAAGCTTTTGATTGGAGGCTGAGCTGGTCCATGACTGGATTTGGATAGAGGAGGACCTCCATCGGCAAGGGATGGGATGCGACACCCGTACTGGGTTCATCCTGAAAATACAAAGCGTCCAGGAGTAATCTGCTGCCGATTCCAGGCGTCGCATCAGAGAAGAAATGATCCGCATCACTGGACAAGAATGCCACAATGAAACTATCGGGCTGTACATCCCAATCGACGGTGTCTAGGCAAAACTCAAATCGAGTGTAAGCTTCCGCAGCAGGAAGGGCCATGCCTTCTTCGTGGAGGGTGTCCCGAGTTTGGGTGACAGGGTCAAAACGGGTGAAGAGCAAGGCCGCAGCGGCAGTATCGCTGCCTTGAGGGAGGTAGCGATAGAATCCTCCGAAGCAAAAATTGGCCTGGCTAGGGGTAAAGGGAATGCCTGAGCTGGGCTCTTCAAATCCTTCCCAACTGCCATCGACCATGAATCCGAAAGAATCGGTATCGCAATTGATCATAAACTCGACTGATTCTAGCTGTAGCGCCAGGTTTCCTTCATAAGCGTCTGGAGAAGGGCTGATGGCTGAGATCCCACTTAGGTATTGCAGAAGTTGATTGGCGGACGCCCAGTCAATCGGATTCGCCCATTGGAGAGAATCCACAAGTTCAAAGCCGGGATTGGGAAATTGAGTAGAACTACCAATGAGCGCAATGGAATCGACTTCCAGTCACCCACCAGGGATGGGTTGATCGCCACTGCCAGGTTTGATTTCCAAGGAGATCTGATCAAAAGAGCCAGCGCTGGGCGGATTCAAGGCGCAGGCAAAGCGATAATAATCGGTCTGGGTGCCACTAATTGCACAGTAACTGAAATCCACCATATTCCCATTGTTTTCATAGATTAGGATCAGGTTTGCGTGATCAGCAGCAGGGATATCATGTCTAATCCAGGCAACCAGGCTATCCGGCTGCTCAGAGAGGTTCATGCCGCCTCCCAGACCGCCGTCACATTGCTGGCCCAGTCTCAAGTAGGAATTGATCGTGTCGCCTCCATCAGAGAGACCAACCGCTAGCCGAACCGCAGTGCCTCCCGGACTGGCGACAGCCGTTACTTGGGTCATTCCGTAATTCAGGTCGTGGTAGGCATTGAGATGCGCGTAGTGTTCAAAGACGGCAAAGCCTGTATCCGCTTGCCATTGCTCGAACCCCGGATTGGGGAGAGTCAATTGGCCAAACAGGGGTACCCACGTGGCTATAAACAAAAAGGGAAGGAAGATGTGTGAGAGTTTCATAAGGGTTGATTTTTTCCCCAATCAACTCGGTGGCCCTGCTTTCTTCAACCTCCGATGAGCAGTTGGGGGAAACGATTGAGCAATGGGGGGAAATTTCCCCATTCCAGGACCAGATTCCCTCCAACGAGTCAAGGCATGCAACCATTCGCTCATTTTACCCCCAAAAACC
>JBCCCJ010000157.1:0-8216 GCA_039033615.1 Bacteroidota bacterium | reverse complement strand
TCTGGGCACCGAGGTTATAGATTTCTTCGGGATGGATGGTCCGAAGCAGTTTGTTCAAGTTGGCACTGTCGGTCAAATCACCGTGGTGCAAATGAAGATCACTCTGATCCATCAGGTGATCGATCCGGGTGGTATTAAAATTACTCGCCCGGCGAATGATGCCATGTACTTCGTAGCCTTTTTCGAGCAGCAATTCTGCCAAAAAAGAGCCGTCCTGACCAGTGATGCCGGTAATGAATGCTTTTCTCATGAGTTGGAATGTGACGGTTGAAATAGGTTGGTAATGAGTTCCCGGCTTACCAGCCAGAGAAACAGCGAGTTAGTAATCAGGTATCTCTTCCAGAGTCGACGCGGATTCTGTACCAGGCGATACACCCATTCGAGTGCTGCCTTTTGCATCCAGCGCGGTGCCCGTTTTTCGTGTCCCAGGTACGCCCGGAACGCATTGCCGATGCCTAACATGGTGGCGGGGATGTGGCCTCGCTGCTCGGCCATCCAACGCTCTTGTTTGGGACATCCCAAGGCTACAAACAGCAGATGGGCGCCGCTCTGCTCGATTCGCGCCAGGTTTTCCAGGGCTTCTGCCTCACTCAACTCGCGAAACGGAGGGGAGTAGGCGCCTGCGATTGCCAAGTGGGGAAACTCCCGGTGCACTTTTTTTTGTAGTTCGATCAGGACTTCCTCGGTATCTCCATAGAAATACACCCGCGCTCCTTTGGCTTCTGCTTCCTTGAGAAGCGCTGGGAGCAAATCCATGCCAGCCACTCGCTCCTGAGGTTGGTCGCCCAACTTACTCATCAACATGGCCACCGGTTTGCCATCCGGCGTGCTCCAGTCCGCTTGATTGACCACTTCTCGAAACGCACCGTTCCGATAGGCCTCAATCAACATATGCACATTGACACAGCAGGTATAGGTGGAGTGCCGGTCCAGGCCCGAGCGCACCATCTGCTCCACAAAGTCGGTAAAGCGACCCGTGTGAACCCGAGAAGAAAGAATGGAAATCTGATGTGACATGCTCAATAAGCGTTTTTGTCCCCAATCAGGGTTTTGAATACCGTCTGAAAGACAATGAGAATGTCCAACCCAAAGGTCCAGTTGCGGATGTACCAGTTGTCATACTCAATCCGCTTTTCCATTTCTTCTGGGTCCTTGGTTTCGCCCCGGTATCCGTTTACCTGCGCATGTCCCGTGATTCCCGGCGTGATCAGGTGGCGATACTCGTATTTGTAGATTTTGGGCGCATATAGTTCATTGAGCTTGATGGGGTGAGGACGAGGCCCCACTACCGACATATCCCCCAACAGCACATTGATGAATTGCGGAAACTCATCCAGGTTGGTTTTGCGAAGAAAGCGTCCTACGCTGGTGATGCGGGGATCATCTTTGGTCGCTTGTTTGTACTCTTTGGCCTGATGCACCCGCATCGTGCGGAACTTGAAGCAAAGAAAGGCGCGGTTCTTTCGGCCGGAGCGCATCTGGCGGAAGAAAACAGGGCCTTTGGAGCTGAGTTTGATGGCTGTCCCCACGATCAGCAGGATGGGTGGAAATACGAACAACAACACAAAAGCTGAAAAAAGGATATCGAAAAACCGCTTCAGCAGCCGATTCAAGTAAGACGCCAAGGGGTCTCGACGCAAACTGATGATGGGCATTTGGTCAAAAAAGTGGACCGAAACAGGTTGATCCCGCAGCAGTTCAAAGTTGCTAGCTACCCGCCACCGGATGTGGTGATCATCACAGAATTCCGAGATTTCCGAAATCAAGCTGGAAGCCGAAAGCGGCAACGCCAGATACATCTCATCAATTTCAACCGTCGCACAATGTTGTTTCAACTGTTCCAAACGCTCTGGCAGAGAGTCTGGGCCGATTTCAAACCAATTGACGGTCATCCGCTTGCCATCGAAAAAATTCAAGAGGTCATGGGCGCCTTTCCCAGCTCCGACTACCATGATGTTGTGCTTCCCAAACACCACCCGTCGTTGGCTGTAGCCCCTGCTCACCGCCCATCGGAATCCGATGACCAGATTGGTAGCTAGGAAGTAAAATGGCAGCGCAAAGGTGCTGATGTAGTTGCCCATGTGAAGGGCGAACAAGTACATCATGGCGACCAATACTTGAGGCAGTACCACTGAGGGGAGACTTCGCATATATTCTTGAAAGTCAAAAATATACTCTGGGTCATATTGACGTCCCAACGCAGAGATCCCAATCCACCCCAGACATAATACTGGCATAAAGATGAGATAATCCCAGCTTTGGGGTCCCGAGATCCACTGCAGAATCTCGAAGCTCAGGCGGCAAGCCAAGCTCAGTAGCAAAAATTCTGAAATGACGACAAGCAGCTTGTGCACAAGGTACGTGTGTCCGAACGAATACTTTTCCATGGGTGTTCAAATGGCGCTTAAGTTGGTAGATAGAGAGAATAGCGAGTGTAGAGACAATAAATTCCTGCTCCTTTTGACAAGGAGACGACAAATAACTATGCATGAGTTTCCTCCACCAGAAATAGGATTCTGGCGTCAAGAAACAAGAAGGGAGGTTGATTAGCTCAACCCGTACATAGCAGCACCAAAAAAATCTTCTGTTTAAGGGTAGAATTACTCTCTTACGGCAGGATACACGCAGCTTTCACAAGACGATCCATAAGTGGAAACTCCATCATTCCATGATGAAATCTTGTGAAAGCCCTGATCCTGAAGACATTCCGGTTAATTAGCTAAGTTACAAAAATAAAATCGTCCTGACGATGTAGTCAGAGTAAATGTTAGTAGCAATCTCTCGAATTGTCCCCACAGGGGGAAAAAAGTGGGAAAAGTAATGTGGAAAAGCAGAAAAGGTATCTTCTATTTCTTACTACCAAAAGTAGAAAGAATCTACCCATTCACAAACCGTATTCGTGATTTCAAGCAATTTGTTGCGCCGAACAGCACTTTTCTTGACATGAACGGTCATTTACGCAACATGAACGGTTTTTAAAATCAGGATTTGTTTTTTGGCGAAAAAAATTTGGGATTCTTTTTGAGCGAAATGAAACATTTTTCGAACTTTCCTGTACCTTTGATAACTAGATCCTTTTCCCTTTACATGCTACTGTTCGTGTGCATCTGTCGTGTAATCCCTGCAATGGGCACGTCATTTTGCCGCCTATTCTCAGCCACGCTTACCAAAAAGGCGAGCCCTTTCAATTAGACAGAATCCTGTTTCCCCAGGATTTTAAACCCATGTTACGATGGAAAAATCTATTGGATTCCTCCTTGCCGCTATCGGCCTAATTTTGTCATCCTGTATCTCAAATAAGGAGGTTGTGAACTTTCAAGACCACAACTTTTCCCGAGACAGCTTGACCACTTACGAAAATTTTTCTGGAATCTATCAGCTCAAAGCTTCCGATGTCTTATCTGTCCGAATCAGGGGGCTTGATCCAGCCACCTACGGCTTTCTGAACATGCAGGACGACAACATGATGCTGCAAGTCAATCCAGGGACCTTGTTCATCAATGGGTACTCCATCTCCGAGGAGGGCAACATTCATTTACCTGCTCTTGGTCCAGTGAAAGTTGCGGGATTGAGCTTACAAGAAGTCAGGAGTCTGATTCAATCCAAAGTGGATGACCTGGTCAAAAACGCTACCGTGATTGTTCACCTGGTGTCGTTCAAGATCTCGGTGATCGGAGAAGTCGAGAACCCTTCGACATTTTACATCTACAATGAACGAATCAACCTCTTGGAAACACTCGCCCGAGCCGGGGATCTCAAAGAATTCGCCGATCGACGGCAAGTGCATTTGATTCGAGAGCTGCCAACGGGTTCGGATGTTACCCTGATCGACCTGACAGATCCTGCGGTCATGGCTTCTCCTTTCTTTTTCATGAAGCCCAACGACGTCCTCTACATTCCTCCCCTCACGATCCGCAACAAACGCTCGAACCTAGCTGCCCTAGGATTATTCAATACCATTTTTTCCGGCATCTCAACTACCGTAGCGGTCATCTTATTGGTGGATCGGGAACGTCGTTAAGCTGTTTCAACCATGAGCTATCCCATATCTTCTCGCAACCAATCCTCTCCCGAAGAGATTCCCATTCGCCCCATCTTAGCGGCTGTCGCCAAACGATGGTATCTCTTTGCCATTGCAGGCCTATGTACCCTCATTCTGGGCAATCTTTATGTGCGCTCTCAACCAGAAGAATACATGGTTCGGGCCAGCATTTTGATTCAGGGCCAAGATTCAAAGAAGGCTTCTTCGGATGAATTCATGAAGGAAATGGGCCTATTTGCCAGCACTTCTGGTGAAGAGGACAAAATTGGCGTTTTGACTTCTTCTTCCCTGATTGAGCAGGCCCTTTCTCATCTTCCTGTCGGGGTGTCCTATTTCTCGGAGTCCCTTTTTTCCCTTCCCATGGCTCCCGAGGAAGCTCCTTTGCGGATTGTGCTAGACTCTACCCATCTGCAGCTGGTAGGGCTGGAATTTCAACTCAAGCCCATAGGGGATACCCGGATCCGCATGACCGCAAAAGGAAAAAAGATCCCAGTTTATGATCTGCAGGCGGATGAAATCGTTTCTCTGATCCCCAAAGTAGAAGTTGAGGAAGTATTGGAGCTTGGGCAAGATTGGGAAACGCAGTACGGGAAATTCCAATTGCTGCCACAGGGCAATCAACTGTGGGCGACGCATCCAGGAGTTAGATTTCAGATTCACAGCCGATACGATTTGGTGAATGCCTTCCAAAAAAAGCTGGAAGTCAGCCCCATTTCCGAAGAGTCCAATATCCTTCAGCTCCGTACCTCTGGCTCCCTGATCAACATGGAAAAGCAATTCCTCTCTGAATTGCTCCTCGCGTTTGAACAACACGAGATTACCACCAAGTCTCAATTGGGGCAAAAAGCCGCGGCTTTCATTGATCAACAAATCGAACAGGTAACGGATTCTCTGCGACAAGCAGAAAACCAAATGGAGTCCTATCGCGCCCGAAGCGAAATTGTGGACGTGAGCACCACTTCTTCGGCCTTGACTACGCAGTTGGTCCGCATGGAAGAAGAGCGGGCCGACATCAGCATGCGCCTGAACTATTTTCGCAGCATCCAGGAACAGCTGACAAATCCTGAGAACAGCAGCTTATTGGCTCCTTTTCCCGGAGATGTTCAGAATCCCGTCCTGACCAATCTCATGGTAGAGCTAGGTGGGCTGATGCAACAAAAAGCCCAGGTGGACTACACCTCCTCGACCAACAATCCCATTCGGGAGCGCCTCGACCAACAGATTGCTGATACCCGGAGCGCGCTGCAAAGCAACATTGGCAGCCTGATTCAATCCAATGAGATCAATTTGGATGGCCTAGATCAAAAGATTGCCACTGTTCAGGGGAAAATTCGCCGCCTCCCTCGCAATGAAAAGGAATTGAACCAACTCTCTCGCCAGTTTGAGTCGATCGGAAATTTGTATAACTATCTGATTGAAAAACGAACCGAAGCGGGAATCGCCCTAGGGAATACCAGCACCGATTTTCTGATTCTGGACAAGCCGCGTTTGTCCAGTACCCGACCGGTAGCTCCCAAGAAGATTCTGATTTATTTGGGTTGTTTGCTGGTTGGCATGGGGCTCCCTTTCCTGCTGATCGTGGTGCAATTTCTGTTCAATGAACGCATCACCGATTTTTCTGATATCAAGAGTCTGACGGAGATTCCAGTGCTCGGCTCAGTGGCCAAACACGAAGCAGGGTCCATTTTCCTCACTGAAAAAGAATCCTATTCCTTGCTGGCGGAAAGTTTCCGTTCGGTTCGCATCCACCTGAACTATCTCACCACCGAAGCGCCCAAGCAACTGGTGGCGATCACTTCCAGCAAGTCCGGGGAAGGGAAATCCTTTTGCGCCGCCAACCTGAGCAGTATTTTGGCCCAAAGCAACAAATCTACCCTGCTCATCGACCTGGACATGCGGATGCCCAGTCAAGAAGACTATCTCGGCACCCACGAGGGACCAGGCATGACGGAGTATCTGAAAGGGGAGGCGACCCAAAGTGACATCATTCAACCCACAACAGTCCAAGGTTTGTCCGTCATTTTTGCAGGTGAGCCCTTCCACAATCCGCTGGATTTGATTGACACCACCCGCTTCAAAAGCCTGATGACGCGATTGAGGAAGAAATACGATTACCTGATCTTAGACTTGCCGCCCATGTCAGTAACCTCTGACTATTTCATCCTGAAGAAGCACATTGATTACACGATTTACATCACCCGGCAGAAAGTCTCTACGCTTCAGGACTTGCATTACGTCGATGAATTGTATCGCCGAGGAAAAATCTCTGACATTGGCATCGTTGTCAACGATACGGAAGGAAAAGGCTATCACAGCTATGGGTACGGCTATGGCTACACTCCGAACAAGAAGGATCAGCGCACCGGAAATCCGGTGCAAAAGGCAATCAAGCGATTGAAATTGAGCGTCTAGGGCTAGGATTTTGAATCCCGGAAAGGTCGAAAACGGCCTTCATCTGCCCATTGGAGCAACTCGCGATCTCCAGCGGAATCGCCATAGGCATACACGATATCGGGGCGGCTGTCCAAGAGGGTTTCTATCCGGCGTACTTTTTCAGGTCCATAGCAATTGATGCCCCGCAACTTTCCGGTGAAGCGCCCCCCGACTTCCTCTCCTTGGGTGGCTACCAGGGTCATCCCGTGCTCGCGGGCCCAAGCCTCTGTCCAATAGGAGAGGGAAGCGGTGCAAAGGTAGCATGCGTGCCCTTGGTCCTGATGCCATCGCAACCGTTCCAGCGCTTGGGGGCGAATCAGGTTGGGAAGGAGGTTCTGGGCAAAAGTCGCTCCTGCTTCCTGTAAGGTCGCTACCTCTATTTCTCCCAGGAACCCTGTCAAAAAACGTTCCTTGGCTGTCTGACGAGGAACTCGCCCCAATTTGAAGCCGAGAAGCATCGGGCTTTGCCGCAACAGTTCGGCGTAAAACGGAAGACGGCCTTTCACCATCTGGAGAAAGGCCATCATGCTATCAGCACGGGTAATGGTCCCGTCAAAATCAAACACCGCAATGCTATGTTCAGGCGTTGCCATCAGCCAGCCTGATCGAGCACATCCTGAATCTCGCGGGGGATGAGATTGAAATGAGCCAGATCCACAAAGGCTTGTACCCGACTCTCAATTTCTTTGTTGTCCAGGTTCATCAGTTTGGAAGGGCCAAATTTTTCTACACAGAAACTGGCCAGAGCGCTCCCAAATATGACGGCATTCTTCATGTTCTCAAAAGTGACATCCCCACTTTGAGCCAAATGTCCGATGAAGCCACCCGCGAAGCTGTCCCCAGCTCCAGTTGGGTCGAACACTTCCTTGAGCGGCAGACCGGGTGCGGAAAAGACATCGGCACCATGAAACAGCAGCGCGCCATGTTCGCCTTTTTTGATCACCAAATAGTCAGGCCCCAGTTCCTGGATCTTTTGAGCAGCCTTCGCCAGGGAGTATTCCCCAGAAAGTTGGCGGGCTTCTTCATCATTGATCACCAGGACATCCACCAATTTGATGGTTTCGAGGAGGTCTTCGAGGGTATTGTCCATCCAAAAATTCATCGTATCCATCACGATGAGTTTGGGTCGCTTGGGCAAGCGTTCAATGACCAAGCGTTGTACAGCCGGAGCAAGATTCCCCAACATCAGGTACTCACAATCATGGTAGGCCGCTGGGACTTGGGGGTCAAAATCTGCCAGCACATTCAACTCGGTCACCAAGGTATCCCGGCTGTTCATATCATTGTGGTATCGCCCGGACCAGAAAAAGGATTTTTGATCCGCAATCTTCTGGACACCTGTCATCTCCACCCCGTGGGCTTCCAACATCTTCACATCTTCCTCCAGGAAATCATAGCCAATGACCGAAATGGCCTTGATGGGTTGATACAAGTAAGAAGCAGCCAACGAGATGAAGACCGCAGCTCCACCCAGGATTTTATCAGTCTTCCCAAAGGGAGTTTCAATCGCATCAAAGGCCATCGAGCCAACAACTACAAGGGACATAAGAATCAATAAATTAGGAGTTCTATTTTGAAGTCTGCAAATGTAGGTCTATTTTAGGATAGTCGGGTCACTCAGACTTTTTTATTTGTTAAGCCTTTCCCTACCGCTTACCCCTCAGGGGGTATTCGGATAAAGGGAAATCGCACCGGAGGGGAATACCCTTCCAGATGATTCAGTCCTTTCTTTGGATTGTTG
>JBCCCJ010000156.1:0-8222 GCA_039033615.1 Bacteroidota bacterium | reverse complement strand
CGGTTTGGTGGTATTCATCCCATTCAAATTGCCCGGTATAGCAAATCAGGAGGTGGTCATCCGCGCTCAATTGATCGCTCAGTCGTTCCAACTGAGCCACAATTTCGGCTTTGGTAGGATTTTCCAGCAAGAGGACCTTCTCATGCGCAAAGCCATAGCGATGGGTCAAGAGGGAGCGCAACTTTCGAACCTGGCGATGTGCTTTTTTCTTTTTGTCAATGTCGCGATCATCATAGGATTTGACCCCGATCAGCAGGGCGTAATAATGGGGATCTACCCCAGCCAATTCAACCGCCTGCTGAGGTCGGGGTTGGTTGTCTTCTTCGGCCTCCTTATTTCTCCGGCGTTTGTTGGTCGCAAGGGCAGGGTCTTTTTTCACCCGAGCGGTGTGCGCATCAGGGAAAGCACCCATGTCTACCTGTTTTTTGCCAGCCTGAATCCCTAATGAACCGGGTGCCAAATGGTAATCTCCTTCTTCCCCGTTGACAAAAAATGGACTGCCACCAAATATCATTCCTTCGCCAACCTCCACTCCCTCTGGAGAAGAATCGCCAGAAAGCATGGAATAGCTCAACTCAATCTTCCCATTTCCTTTGATGAAAAAGTCAGATTCATTTCCTACAAAGATCGAATTATAGGCCACCAATCGGGAGTTGGAATTTGCCTCTAGCCCGTATTTGTTGTTGAGGAAGACATTGTGAAACAACACCGGTTTCGCTTCCTTCTTGCCATTGACGCCCGCCCATGAATCCGAGATGATGCAATGGCTGACTTCTCCTCCACAGCGATAAAAGGTCACCGCCGCAGTGCCATTGTCATTGGGCACCATATTGCGGAGATATTGGGCGTGAGAGATCCGGCAGTAGCGCAACTTACTCTCCTTTTCCTGGCCTTGGAGGTAAATCTGGCCCCATTTTCCATCTTCCCCATTGCGACCGAAGGTAATCATGCGCTCTTCGGTGCCCCGAGCGATCAGTTGCCCCCGGACTCGAAGAATGCCCAATCCAAAGCCCTCCGATCCGTAGACGGTATTGGTTCCGGTTTTGAACAAGACGACGGTTCCCGGCTCGATGGTCAAGGTTTTTCCTGCGGGTACGATGGCTTCGCCTTCAATCAAGTAGGGAGAACCTTGGCGGTTCCATTTGCCAAAAACTTTTTCGTTGGGCTGAATGGTTGTCTGCGCAAAGGATAACAGGGGAATCAACAATAGAAGGATCAAGAGCTGTCTCATGTGTGGGGAGGGTTGCGTGCTCCTCAGATCGTGTTTGGGATCAGGAGCGAATGGGATAAAGAAGGTACAGGTTCTGGGATTAGATGCTGAAAGGTACAAAGCTGAGCGCAGGATTTCAATGGGGCATCCGGCTTACCTCAACGGCTCAAAAAGGCGGCTGCGGTTTCTTCGATCAACTGCTCGGTATCCTGATAGTCAACCTCCATCCGCTCAATTTTGCTGCCATCATATTGATCCGGCTGAGTCGCGCTACGCATGCTCGCACGGGTGATCAGCGGCTGTTTGCCCCAAAGATTGGCCCATTGTTCGGCGAGAGTGCCGGCCAGCCTTGCCAGCCAGGGAGCCAAGCCTTTGCTGGGTGGCGTCACCTGCAGGGCCTGCGCAATCTTACCAAAAAGGCGTTGATAAGGCATGTTTTCTGCCACCAGCACAAAGCGTTCTCCTTCTGCCACTTCTCCCTCCATCACCTGCAAGCAGGCCTTGGCTACGTCCTTGGCCGACACGACCCCTACCATGCCTGCCGGATAAAAGCGCATGCCTTCTGCGATGGTGGCAAAAAGTTTGGGCGTGCCCGAGGTCCATTCCCCTGGCCCCAAGATCAAACCTGGATTGACGATGACTGCTTCCAGGCCTTCGGCGATGCCCCGGTAGATTTGTCGTTCTGCTAGGATTTTGCTCCGCGCGTAGCCAGAATTGGCCTGACTGAGCAGGACAGGGCTCTCCTCATCATTCAGTTGGCTTCCCCCGCTGCGCCCAATGGCCGCGATAGAGCTGACATGCACCAACCGACGAATGTTGGCATCCAGGCAAGCATTGACCACATTAGCAGTGCCATCGACATTGACTTCGCGCAGCCGTTCCCGATCCTTCCCCCAGAAGCTCACCATCGCAGCCGCATGAATGACAAAATCGACTCCTTCTACGGCCTTCTCCAGAGACACCACATCGAGAATATCCCCATCAACCACCTCGACCAGGGAGCCGTACGGCAGTTTCCGCTCTTTTGCCCCCCGCACGAGCAAGCGCACTTCCAGACCTGCCTCCAGACAAGCTTCTACCAAGTATTTCCCTAAAAAGCCAGTTCCTCCAGTGATCAGGACCATATCATTGCGCGTTTGGTTCGGCAAAGGTCAGGCTTTTGGGGGAAAGTTGAAAGGGGGGTTGGTGAATTGGGGGAATGTCGCTGACAAGTGAGGTTCTAGACTTCCAGGCCACACCACTGGACATTTCTTGAATCCCTCTTGATTTTCTGTTGGCCAAGGATGACGTCCCATGCAACGCTTATTGCCGCCCCAACACCTCGGACGCAGTTTATTCCAAAGAAATCGGAATGGCCAACCCGCCTTTGTGGTGAGGGCTGCGCTTGGTAGACATCATTGGGATTTTTGTCCAGTGGTGTACCCTGTCGTATTAGATGATTCTATTCTTGTTGAGTTTGTAAGTTTCACTGAAAACCGCAAATAACAACTTATCACAGCTTCTCCCTCCCTTCAATAATCAAAAAGTAGTGATTCCCAAAAACTGAGATAACTTCCTGATTTTAAAAAGCACCTAAGCTATGCCAATTGGTAGAACTTCCATAGCTCAGGTTACTCTAGCAAGCCCATTTCCCGAAGTATCTGTTCTATCTCAGCTTTGTTGAAGCCTAACGTGGCAGCAATCTGAGCAAGGGAGGTACCACTCTGATGTAAACTAGCAATTTTCAGTGCCAGTTGAAGGCCTTCTTCTCGGCCTTCCTGACGACCTTCTTGCCGCCCTCGGGTCAGTCCTTTCTGCTCGGCGTCGCTGATGAGGGATTTTTCACTACTGACGCTGTCCCAATAGCTGTCGTAGGCCAGAAGTTCGCCTTTGGTAAAAGCACTTTCTTGTAGGATCTCGATGGCCTCGCGAATTTCTGGTACTTCCAGCAAGTCAGCAGAGAGATTCTCGGTTTGATCCTCGATTTCGGTAAGGTAACGAAGCCATAAGACCTGGAGCTTTTTTTCACTCAGGTTCTTGGCTTTGAATTTGGGCAGTTCCACAAATACCAACTCCAAGCCCTCGATCTGCTTTTCCGTGATCGCATGGTGGATCATTCGATAGTGATGGTAATGCAAATCGGTGTCTGTCTCGAAAATCGCATTGACCAACCCTAGCGCATATACCGGCTGAAGCCCCTTATATTCATAGCCCCGGTCTAGCTGTTTGACATAAGCCTTAGAGGCGTTAAACAACACTCGGTATTTGAAGGTATCGGTCCAAAGCATTTGCATCTCGACGATGAATTGACGCCCCTGATTGTCCTGGCAGCGCACATCTACGATGGAGTGCTTCAAAAAAGGAATTTCCGGAACCAGTTCTGCAGGCAAATATTCCAGCTCCACGATCTTCTGGCCATCCTCCAATGGGAGCAGGGCATTCAAAAAGCTTTTGAGTAGATGAGGGTGCTGTCCAAAGACTTTTTTGAAGGTGAGATCATTTTTCGGATCGAGATAGCGCATAGCCGAACGTTTTGCACAAGATACGGATTTTGACACACTGCAGAAGCAAATGGCAAGAGCATCGAAAATGATTCCTACCACTGTTGGCTGCGCCAAGGCTTCGAAGCAGATTGGCTCATTGCCTTTACCAGACCCTCACATGTGGCGAGCACCAAGCCCACGCGATATCCATCACCTCTCTCAGCAGATCATCTTGCTCTTCCGTCCAATCATGCTTCTTCAGCAAATCTGTCAGGACTCGTTGTGCCTGCGATTGTGTTCCTCCTGCAGCTTTGAATTGGATCAATAGGGCCCTTAGCTCAGAGAAATCAGTCTGAGTCAGGATGCCTTCCTTGAAGGATTAGGGCTTATCAAGCAATCCCATGCGGGGGTACATCAGATGGCACCAGAAAAAGCATATCCCAGTAGATGGCAGTCGCGATGCGCCTGCTGCCTTTCTCTGGGGCATCTGTTTCTACCAAGCTGCGAATCGCTCTGCGCTTCGTTTTTTTGAGAATTGGTTCGGCAGGCTCACCACAAGTCCTTGTCCATAGACAATCGCAGCCCGGAGGGATGGCATCTTGGTGGCAAATCGAAGCGAGAAATTTGGGAGCAGGCGCGGAGGTACTGCCATCTATGCCAACATCACCAGTGAATTTGTGCCATCTGACGTACACCCATCCCATTTACCCTAACGGATTCAATTCTGGCTGCTCAAAAAACCTTCTCCGCAGGGCTTTCATATTACTGACGAAGCTTTGGAGGGAGAGAAAGGGGTCTCCGAAGATGCGCCAGCCCTGGGAGGAAATGGGGCCTTCATAGCCGAAGGCATACAATTTCGCCAGAATCCAGGCCATGTCGATTTGGCCCTGGTCGAAGCGGACGGCGTTGAAGCCGTCTTTGCGGAAGTGCCCATTGGTCATGACCACGTATTGGAGGTCCTTCATGCGGGGCATAGCGAGGGTCTCGTCTAGGCTGGCGGAGTTTTCGTTGGCGTACCAGTGATGAGAACAGAAGGCCGGAGCTACGGTAGAGGCATTCGCTCCATCCAGAATCTTGACCGCGGACTGGGGCGTATCGCAAATCCAGTCGATGTGGGGATAGAGGGAGCCTTTCACCCCATGTTCCCGACAGGCTTTGTCAAAGGCGGCAATGATTTGATAGGCCCGTTCCCAATGGCGGTCCTGGGCTTTGGCGGAACCCCGCTCAGCAATGGTGGGGCTATTCAATTCGTCTCTCCCACTCAGAGAAAGCGTAAAATAGGGACTCAAGGGCGATTTGCCACAGGCCTCCACATTGCGGATGATTTGCTCGATTTCCTGCTGAATGTCTGGGGCGACGCGATCCACGACGGCCTTGGTGGTCCAATGGTAGCCCCACAGGGAGAAGTTGGTGGTGGGAGCCAACTCGTGGATTTCTTTCCAGCGATCTGAAGTCGGATCAATCATCACCATTTCAAAGCCATCAAAGCCTGCCGCCTGGGCCGCCGCAAATTTCGCCTTCCAGGAATAATTGGCCCGATTGCCCGAATGGAAGTTATCAAACAACACCAAGGGGTTATTTGGCAATGCCTTCCTGCTTGGAGGAGTTGCTTTCTCTGGTTGATGTTTGGCTTGGGTATTTCCCAATCCGATTCCCAATCCCCCCAGGGCTCCGAGGGCAGTTTTGACGAAGGTTCTGCGAGTGTTCATGTGTAGGCGGTTCTGGAGATTACAAAGAGGTCAAATAAGCGATCAAATGATTGAATTCTTCCGGCGTCATGGTCTGATGAAGACCTTCTGGCATCAGGGATTGCGCGGAGGTACCAAAGGATTGAGGGGAATCGAAGCGGTCAAAGTCTCCGTTGGCATTCATCAATTCCACGTGGTTCAAATGCACGTCGATTTGGCGACCGTAGTGGAGCTCACCTGCCTGGTCTTTGACGTACCAGCCTTGCCACTCTGGAGCGATTTCCAGGGAGGGATTCAAGATCGCCTGAATCAGTTGATATGGGGACTTACTTTGGCCGATGTTGGATAAGTCTGGGCCAAATTTGCCCCCCCAGCCATCTACCTGATGGCAGGTGAGGCATTGGGAAGTGGTGGTTTCAAACACCAATTGGCCAATCTGAGGATTTCCGTCTATGTTGACAGCATCGGCCCAAGCGTCATCATCCACTGAAGCCGGAGTTTCTGTCTCCGAACAGGTTTTTTCCAATAAGTAGGCCAAGGCCGGAGAGGATGCTGTATTCATGGTAGCCAAGACTTCACAATGGGATTTCGCTGCATATCCCAGGGCCAGCAATGCTTGAGCTCGTACCTCCCCTGCCAGTTGCTCGTCCTGACACATCTTCAGCAATTGCTGTTGGTAGGATGCTTCTGGGGCAACTGCTTCAAGACTTTGATCAGGCCTACTTGAAAAGAGGCATCACTCGCCTGGGTTAACTGTTTGCCCAACCATACCTGGTCCTCTTTCTTCACCTTCATATAAGGAACTGCCAGGGCTCGAATCGCTTCGCTGAGGCTGGCATCCTGAACCACTTCCGTCAAATAGCCTTCTGGCAACACCCGAGGCAAGGCGCGGGATCGTTCTTCCTTTCTTTCCTGAAACGGCTCCGCAAAAGTCGGTTGAACATGGCGCAGGGTAGCCAGATAGGTCTCGAACATCTCCGCAGTGATCAAGCCTTTGCCTAGCATTCGCTCGATGGCAGGCCCCACTTCCGTCCGGGTTTGTTGACCAGCATATCGGAGGGCCGTCTGGCGAATGTTCGGGTTTGAATCTTTGAGTAAGCTTCTCAATAAAGGGGCTGGCATCATTTCTTTGGCCTCCGAATACACCAAGATTCCCTGCATTTTGATCAGATCAGAGGTGGATTGAACCATCCCTTTCAAGACCTCTGGTGGAGCTTGCAAGGCCAGCATCCGGCGCAGCATGCTCTGCACGAAAAGGTCCTCAGAGGTTTGTAGCACCGCCAACATCTCTTCTTCCGTCATGCTGGGCAGTTCCTGATGGATGGGAGTAGCCAGTTTCAATGGCCCCATATTGCCTCCGTCCTTTCGTTTCAACCGCCATATCTTCCCCTGGCCGTGGTTGGGATATTGGCGAATCACCCAGTCAGAAATGAACAATTCCCCTTTGCTATTCGTGGCGAAACCTACCGGATGAAAGGTACTATCGCCTTGCACCAAAACTTCTGGCGTACCTTTGACGGTGCTTCCTTCTTCCGTCAAGGGGATGCGCACAATGTTGTTTTCTTCCCAGATATTGACCAACACCGTCTGCGTGTATGCCTCGCCAAAATGCGTAAACTTGGCGTCGATCAACGCACAGGGGGCTTCTCCCAAAGGTGCCGCAAAAGGCAGTGTCCCAGGCAATTCTCCATTCCAGGCCAAATACGGGTGAATGCCACTGCCTCCGTAGAGGGATTGATAGCCATAATCGCCGCCTGGCACAATTTCAATCAGGCGGTTGGGACCTCGACTGTCAGGATCATTGTCGGTCAACAGCAATCTCCCTTCTGCCGTAAAGCGCAGATCAAAGGGATTCCAAAAGCCGGTTGCGACTTCCTCATCCCGGAACCATCCACCCGACAGCGAAACACATTGCCCCCATCTCCATAGCCCTCAATGCTACTCCCATCGGCTGCGGTGATCTTCCATTGCTTGCCACCGACATTGCCGCGAGAGGCGTAAATCCACCCATCCTGCCCGTAGGCAATTCCCAGCAGAGCCGCATGGTCGTACACTTCCGCTGGCTGAGTCATTTCCACCAAGATCCGTTTTTCGTCCGCCTGATGGTTTTGGTCCTGATCAGGCAGGGCGATGAGTTGATCTTTGGTGATGAGGTGCAAAACGTCTTCGACAAAGCAGAGATTCATCCCGTCCTCGATGCTATCAGCAAAGATTTCCCACCGATCCGGCAAGCCATCCCCGTCTTCATCCAGACCTTTTTTGATGCGATCAAAAGCTGGCCCCTGATAATCTTCTGGTGGGGTATGGGTGTGAGATTCGATGACGTACAGGGCATCTTCCCGGTCGATCACCAAGCCAATGGGCGTTCGGATATCGGGTTGCTGGGCAATCAATTCGAGTTCCAGGTCGGGATCATGGATGACCCAAGCGGAGTTCGAATCGACAGGGGACGAACAAGCCCAGAGAAACAGGCAAGCAAGAAATAACAGGCGGTGAAGGTTGGACATAGGAAGAGCCATGAATGCAGAAAACCCTAATATCGCAGTTTTTCCGAAGTCGGAAAGAGGAGGATGGCTTTTTTCTCAACAATTGAGCCAAGCTCAAAGAAGCATAGTTTCCTAGTTCAAAGCGAAGATAGGGCTTTTGGAGAGAAGGGGTAAAGGGCATAGCCTTCAGGTTAAGCTCGCCGATAGGCAAAAAGCCACCTTGTGCGGCTGAGTGTGGTGTAAGAGAAGGGGGTTGGGGGATGTAAGAGATTCAAAATCAATGATTCACCCCCCATCCCCCCTCTCTCGCTGCACAAAGTCCATCCGTACAGGGGGGCAGCCTTCAGCCATTTTTCCCTTTAACCTGACGACTATG
>JBCCCJ010000155.1:0-8223 GCA_039033615.1 Bacteroidota bacterium | reverse complement strand
CGAATTTCTTCAAGCTGAGCCAGCATTTCAACTGCATCCACTTCATCGGCGGCTACCCGGTGGAGCCGCAGGATGTGCATGCCTCCATCCGTCACCTTGATGCGCTCTATGACAAGCTGACGCTGACCGATAAGGTTGCACACGCCTATTGCCTGGGCAAGGAGCGGGTCGAAGACGTGATGGAAATGGTCCGCATCGCGGGCGGCCACACGGATGAAGAATTCGAATCCAGCCCGCATATGTACACCAACATCAATTCCACCTCGCCTCTCAAGCATGACATTCCCATGCTGGACGGTTGGATGCGCATGGCGCGTCGCAATCAGGGGTTGGTGTGCACGCCCTTCACACTGGCGGGTGCGATGGCCCCTGTGACCATGTCGGGTGCCGTGGCGCAGTCGCTGGCCGAAGGGCTGTGTGCGGTCGTCTTGGCGCAGCTGGTGCGCCCTGGGGCGGCCTGTGCCATTGGCACGTTTACATCCAACGTGGATATGAAATCCGGCGCCCCTGCGTTCGGTACACCCGAATACATGCGCGCCACGCAGATGACAGGACAGCTGGCGCGGTTCTACGGCCTGCCCATGCGCGCCTCGGGTGTCTGCGCGGCCAATGTGCCCGATGGCCAGGCGGTATGGGAGACATCCAACAGCCTTTGGTCGGCGGTTCAGGCCGGCGCGAACATGGTCTATCACGCCGCCGGGTGGTTGGAGGGGGGGCTGATCGCCTCGCCCGAGAAGTTCATCATGGATTGCGAAATTCTCCAGCATATTCAACGCTATATGGATCCGATGATCACGAAGACCGGCCCTGATGAGATCGCCGTTGAGGCTGTGCGCGAGGTAGGCGATCAAGGCCATTTCTTCGGCATCCAGCACACCCAGGATCGCTACACCACAGCGTTCTATCAACCGTTCCTGAGCGATTGGCGCAACTTTGAAGCCTGGGAGGCCGCGGGTGGCATCTGGACGCCGGAACGCGCGCATCAGCAGTTCCGCGACATCATCGCCAATTTCGAAGCCCCGCCGATGGATGTGGCGATCCGCGATGAACTGGCGGAATTTGTCGAACGCCGCAAACGCGAAGGTGGTGCGCCGACGGATTTCTGATCCAGTTTTTGACCCGTCGTGAAAGTACTGACAATTGAAGTTATTGAGGCGACGTTAAGTATCTCCGGCCCACACTGCGCGAAACAAGCAGCGGGGTCGTGGTTTGCACGGGCTTATGAATCGGGCGGTCGAGAGGTTTGCTCGCGACACATACGGAGATGCGTTTTGGACGTCAGTCGCGGATGAGGCTGGCCTTCCCTTCACGACGTTTGAGGCGATGCTTCCCTATGAGAGGGGTATCACGGACCGTGTCGTGAACGCGCTTGCCCATGCGTTGGGCAAGCGACGGGAAGAGGTGCTTGAAGACATCGGCACCTATCTGGTCGCGTCCCCCAAAACAGATGCGCTGCGACGGCTGTTACGCTTTGGCGGCACGGATTTTGTGGAGTTCCTCAATTCTCTGGACGAACTGCCCGCGCGCGTGCGCCTTGCTGTTCCTGATATGCCAATGCCGCACCTGGAGTTGAAAGAAAAAGAAGGCGAAACCTTCAGCCTCCTGCTCCGTCCCTTGCCCGGGACAGAAGGGCTCTTTGGGCCGGTGTTTCTAGGGCTTTTGCGCGCGATGGCTGATGATTACGGAGCGCTTGTTTTTCTGGACCAGAACCCGGGCAGCAACGGTGAAGACGTGATTGACGTAAGCTTGCTGGATATCGATTTTGCCGAAGCGCGCGCATTTGAATTGGGGGCGCAAGCGGGATGAAGGACGGTGTGGACACCCAACCCCCACTGACGCAGATGCTGGATGTGCTGTGCCCTTGGTACATCGTGGTGGGTGGCGACGGTATTATTCATCACACCGGAAAGTCCGTTCTGAAACTTACCGAAGGGCGCTCGCTTGTCGGCACGCCACTCGGGGATTTCCTCGAACTGCGTCGCCCGAAAGCCGTGCACGGGATCGAAGGACTTTTGGCCCAATGTGGCCGTAAGCTGCATTTCGTCACGCGTGCGGCGCCGTACACCGAGCTAAAAGGCGTGATTGCACCTTTGCCGGACGGCGCCTTGCCAGGGGCGAAGAACTGCGCGGTGCTGAGCCTTTGTTTCGGCATCTCGGTGATGAACGCTGTGAATGACTATGCTTTGACCGGCGCCGATTTCGCGGTGACAGAGCCCTGGGCTTGTTCATGGCGGAGGGGGAGGAACAGCACCGCATAGATGTGCGAACGGAAGGCTACGGCAATTTTTTCCTCCAACCGAATGGGGTATTTGCGGTGGATACGACCGGACAAGCCGTGGTCATGACTACCCAAGATTTTGCAGCAAACAACCATCAGGTCTGGGAATCTGCCACCCAGTCTGGCCCGATGATGGTCATTGATGGCCAAATCAACTCCTTGTTCAACGATGGCTCCCCCAACCTCCACATCCGAAATGCGGTGGGCATTACCCCAGAAGGGAGAGTGATCTTTGCCAAAAGCCAACAGACGGTTACCTTCTTTGAGTTGTCTTCGCTGATGATCCAACAAGGCTGCAGCCAAGCCCTGTACTTGGATGGCTTTGTCAGCCAGACCTATCTGCCGGAATTGGGGATCGGAAGCCTGGAAGCAGGGACTTCCCTGGGGCCCCTCATTGCGGTATTTGACAAAAGCCCTGCGATATGAAAATCAGCCTATTGATCGGAATCGGTGTCTTGGGATTTGTCTCGTTGTGGGGGCAAACGCAGCCCCTCGTTGAGGTACCCGATTCCCAGATCGTCGCGATTGACACCTTGATCGTTGACTCCCTGGGCATGGATAGCGTACCCGTCTCAGATTCTCTGCTGGACACCCTGGCAATAGATACACTGGTTGCGATGCCAGATTCCAGCCTCAAAGATTCCGTTGTCCTCAGTCCATTCGATAGCCTTCAGGTGGAAATCGCGGCTTTGCAAGCGCGGGTAGATTCTCTGGTGGAGGCGAATGCGCGTTTACAGCTCAAAGCCAGCCGTCGATTGAGTCGGGAAGCCTTTGTGGATTCTTTTCGCCAGTATGCTTTTACGACTTGCATCGTGGACCCCAAAAAGGTCCACATCCAGCTATTCAATCAGATCAAACAACGAAAAGCCCACACCTTCGAAACCGTCGCGGAGTTGGCGCAAGCGGAAGGCAAGCGGCTGATTTTTGCGATGAATGGCGGCATGTACGAGCGGAGTCGATTGGCAAAAGGCCTGCTGGTGTTGGAAGGAGAAACCCAACAGGTATTGGATACCGCCACCGCTGGCTACGGCAACTTCTATATGCAGCCCAACGGAGTCTTTGCGATTGATACTGCGGGGAAAGCGGTGGTGTGGACCACCCAGACCATTGCCGCAGATAGCAACCATGTCTGGCAATATGCAACCCAGTCCGGGCCGATGATGGTCATTGATGGGAAGATCAATGACAAATTCAACGATGGCTCGCCCAATCGACACATTCGCAATGCAGTGGGCGTCACGCCAAGCAATGAGGTGGTATTTGCCATTTCCCAGCGTCCGGTGACCTTTTTTGAGTTGTCTTCTTTCATGATTCAGCAGGGATGCACCAACGCGCTCTACCTAGACGGAGCGATCAGCCAGGGCTATTTTCCGGATTTGGACATTGGGAGCTTGCAAAGAGGCAATCATTTGGGGCCGATCATTGGGATATTTGAATGAGAGGAGACCGCTTTGCTATCAGAGGTCAGATCGCTCTGCTGTCAGAAGGAGGCGATAGCTTAGCAAGGAGACAAGGGAAAGACAAACTAGCTTAGAAACGTGCAATTGATGATCCATACCTACCTACTTCGATTTTCCCATCTCTCCTGGCGTTTCGGGCTGAGTGTGCTGGCAATGCTGATGCTGAGCTTTTCGACAGGAGCTGCTCAGGATTGTGCCGACATCGAACGGCAGGCGGACTTGCTGCTGATTCGTAAGCAAGCCGCTGAGCGAAAGAATCGCTTACTTCTGGCCGAATTTGCCGAGAAGCGCCTGATCATCAAGGATCTGGGAGCCACTCCCCCGCAAGGCATTGAAGCAAGCCTGCCTCAGGTCGCCAATGATGCGCCGAAGTACCATGATGATCGGAATTACCCTCGTTGCAAGGCTCAATGGGGTGACACCGACTGGGGACAACTCAAAGATTATCGGGAATACAACCTGGATAATTTCATTACCCAAAACCTGTTCCTCAAACAAGAAATCGCCAACCTCAATCAGATCATCACCGCCCTCAAAAACAGAACTACCCTCCCCACACCTCCCAAAGATACCGCTCCTCCGCCAACGCTTCCCATCAACCCACCAGTTGACGTTGCTCCGGCTCCGACTACCTCTGCCGCTCTCACCCCAGGACGGGTGCCCTTCGAAGGCAAGACTTACGTCTATTGCGTCTTCAACCCTAAGTTGGCAGACGTTCGGATTGCCAATAACCCAGGTCGCACCAAAGTCTATGGCATCGACAAATTGGATGCGAAAGCTCAGCAAGAAGGGAAATACCTGACCTTTGCGATGAATGGCGGGATGTATGAACCGGACAAATCCCCCGTAGGTCTGCTGGTGTACAAAGGCAAAGTCCTGGCTCCGCTCAATGAACGCAGCGGGCAAGGCAATTTCTACATGAAACCGAATGGAATATTTGGGATCGACGCCCAGGGAAATGCATCCATCTGGCCTACCCCCCTGTATGTCCGGCAAAAAGTCGATACCCGCCGCCTGTTGGTCGCCACTCAGTCCGGCCCAGTGATGTTGCTCAATGGCAAAATCAACAAAGCTTTCACCCCTGGCTCGGCGAATGTCCACTTCCGAAATGCCATCGGCGTGCGGGAAGACGGCCAAGTCGTTTGCGCGATCTCTGAACAACGGGTAAATTTCTATGAATTCGCGGACTTTCTGCGCAGCATCGGCTGTACCCAAGCCCTCTACTTGGACGGAACCGTCAGCCGCATGTACCTGCCCTTGATGAACAAAACCCGCGCCCTGACCGACAGCCGCCATCTTGGACCCTTATTATACATTGTGGAATGATGAACCGCTTTCTGCTTTCTTTTTTGCTAGCGTTTGGCTGCCTGAGTGTCCCGAAAGAGGGAAGGGCTCAAGCAGACCTGCAATACTTCGCTTTTGAGACCATTCTGGACTTGCCAGATGAGCAGCACATCTACCTCAATCCGGGGGGTACTCGCCCCATCGCCTTGGGAAGTGGCTACGAAATTCGGCTCATTCCGCCAGATATGGCCCTGATCGATCAAGCTCGCATCCAACAAACCAAGGCCGACACCATCGCTCAAAGCGGGGGTCCGGCTCTGATTCGCACCACCTGCTGGGTGGACAGCCTGTTTTTGACTTCGGATCTTTTTCTGCTGGATTTCCCCATGGTGATAGAATACTACGAAGACGGCACCTTTGAAGGGGTTTCTACCTTTGGGTGGGAGCTATTTCAGCGGCTAGGCGAATGTGTGGGGCCACAGATGGAAGCCGGACAAGCGATCTTGCGCATTCGGAATCTTCCCGCAGACCACCTGAGCGAAACGGCGCGCTTTCGCCATCTGTTGACCGTCGATCCTATTCTAGCAACGAGTCTGCCATTTCAGACCGGGGATCTGGGAGAAATTCGGCTGATTGGCTGCAATCGACGTCCGCAAACCCAGGAGAAGATTTCTTCCCTGGCGACCTTGTTGGGGAATCAAGCCTTGTACTGCCAGTCGCATTCGGTGGATCCGCAAGTGCCACCCATTCCAGCGGTGAGCCGCTTGCAACAGCCCGTCACGGTGCGTTTCTTCGAAGATCAGCACCAGGAACGCGCCCAGGCGCTGGCGGAGGCCATTGCCTATTTGTTTGACATGGAGCAGCAAGAAGTGCTGGTGGAGGATATGCAGGCGGCCTACAATGGGCGGGTGCCGATTCAGGACTATTTGGAGGTGTGGGTGCGGTAAGAAGAGCGTCAGCGGCGGAAGACCTAACAGCTTTGCCCAGGAAAGTGGGTAGGAAAAAGCTGTTAGGTCTGAAGAGAAAATCAGTCAGGGACCGGAAGATTGAAACATGTAAAAGGACCAGCCCCATTGTACTTTCGGCGATGGCGAACGGGAAGTTGTAGCGCCGGACTCTGTCCGGCAAACGAGATAAGGGTCGCCGAGGGCAAGGGCATTGTGAAATAAAAAACCGCAGAATGAAAAATGCAGAATAAAAAAAGGGTCCAACACACTGTCCTTTCGCCTGCGGCGAGCGTGAGGTGCCGAAAGGGCCGACCGAAGGGAAGGTCCGCAGCGAAGCGGAGGACGGGAGCGAACGCGAACCCCGATAGGAACCGACCGCGAAAGTGGCGATTGCCGCTTTCGGGGGCACGCCCACAACCAAATGAAACATTGAAGCATCTACTACCTATGACCAGACCACGTTTTCTCCTTGTTGCTCTCCTGTGTGGATGGCTGGTGTGTCCGATGGCTGCCAGCAGGGCGCAGTGTCCGCCGCTAGAGGTGATCCTGACGGGGGAATGGGAAGTATTGGATACGCTGGGATTGGCGGACTGTCCGCCAACGGACTTGCTGCAGTGGATTGGGGCGGCGAAGGTGTTGTTGGCCGATACGAATTTCGATCGGCAAACGCGGGGAGATATTTGTTACAGCCTGATTGCGGATGAATTGCAGCAGCGGGCGAAGGAGGAGAATTTTTCGTTGGAAGAAGCAGGCATGAGGCCGCTGCTGGCGGAATTGGAAGCGCAGCAATATCACTTGGCAGTGGAGCAACCGTCGGATTGGGAAAAATTGGCTCACTATGCCCAAGAGGGGCGGTTTGATTATATCGCGCGGCGGTTCATGGATCGTGGCGTGCCGTTTTATTTTTTGTGGCTAGAATTGATCTTATTAGGCTTTGAGGGCTGGTTTTGGTGGCGCAGAAAACAACGTTGGCAACGTGTGCGCACTGGAACGGGTCTTTGATGGAGAATGCTCTTTTTCGTTTCACCAACTTCTCTCTCACCATGCTACGTACCGGAATTTTGTGGATGCTTCTTTCGCTGGCCCTCTCGGCTTTTGGTCAGAAGCCCGTTTTGCACCTTCTGATGGATCAGGAACCATCCCAATCCCTCTCAGATCAAAGCGGTAAAAAAAATAATGCCTACCTAAACGGGAACCTGGCCTTTGTGCCGGATCGCTTTGGGAATGATTGCCGGGCCATCGAATTTGATGGCAGTTCGGGCTATCTATCCATTCCCCACGACAAGAGCCTGAGTTTGTCTTCCAGCTTTACGGTCAGTGCCTGGGTGATGCTTCCCACTGGCACCCGTTCGCAGGGCCTGCAGTGGCTGACCTTGGTCTGTAAAGGGGAAAACCCTCAGGAGACGGCCTATTCTCCGGCTTTTCGCGCCCAGTTGACTTCGGCCACGGCATCTGTCAACACGGCTTCGACCAAAACCATTGGCAGCATTCGGCAGGACTTTCCGATGAATCGCTGGTTTCACGTCGCGACGGTCTATGATGGCTATCAACTGACGATTTATGCAGACGGACGGGAGATGGGTCGCTATTCGCTCCAGGATCCGATCTATGCCAATCAGGAGCCGCTCAACATCGGGCGAGACATCCCCGGCAACAAAGAATTTTTCAAAGGCATGATGGATGAGTTGAAATTGTTCAACGATGCCTTGACGCCCGCAGAAGTAGCTGATCTGGCACAGGACCAATCCAGCCTTGGCTTGGGCAGTGCGTGTCCCGGCGCTCCGGTTCAATCCCCTCCTGCTCCCCCCACCAATGCCAATCCTGAAGGGCCGATCGTCCCGAATTTTCAGCAGATGCAGCCTCGGCAAAACCAGCCTCAGAATCAGCCCCCTCCCACCCAGACCCCGCGGCGGAATCTGCCCAAGACTTTACCTCTGGCTCAAAATCAGCCTACGCCTGCTGCCCCGCAGACCACCCGCACCAATGGCACCATCCCTAGCCGGGAGATTCGCTTGCGCAAGTCGCCCTCTATCCAGAAAAAAGCCAAGATTCCTACCCAGGAAGCCACCATTTTTCTCTATGACCACCGAGCGATCGACCATGATACCGTGGACATCTATCTAGACGGGGTGATGCTCATCAAGGGTTATGAAATTCAGGCGTTTAAGCACGGAGAAACAGCGGTTTGCTCAGGTGACAAATCCACCTATTGACCCTTTACGGGAAAAGCTGGTGATGTCGTTAAAGGTGGAAT
>JBCCCJ010000154.1:0-8229 GCA_039033615.1 Bacteroidota bacterium | reverse complement strand
GGGCGTCCCTCCTCCCGTCGGGGCCTCGGCCCTACTCCTGCCCCCGCTGAATCTCTATACCTGACCCTGACTAGGCTCCGCTGAGCTCAGGATCGAACCGGACTCAAGACCTAGCGGGCAAGACGGAAGCCCAGGCCGTGGCCGCGATTCGCCGGTCCGCCCCTGCCCCGATTCGCTACGCGACAACGCCCGGCGCCGCTGTACCAACTACCGCCGCGAAGCACGCGGAACAAACCGTCTTCAGCCTCCCAGGCGGAGCCATCGGTGGGAGTCCCCTGGTAATTGGCATGCCAGACGTCCTGACACCATTCCCAGACGTTGCCACTCAGGTCGTAGAGACCGAGAGCGTTGGGTTGTTTGGTACCGACCGGATGGGTTTGGGTATCACTGTTTTTGCGGTACCAGGCATACTCCCCGAGTTGGGCTTCTTCGTTGGTGCTGGCATATTTGGTCCGGTTCTCCATTCCGCCTCCAGCCGCGTATTCCCATTCGGCTTCAGTTGGCAGACGGAAGTTGAGGCCCGTCTTTTGGTTGAGTTTTTGGAGGTAGTCCTGAATATCGTCCCAGGAGACACGTTCTACGGGCAGGTTCTCTCCTTGGAAATGGCTGGGGTTGCTGCCCATGATGGCCTGCCATTGCCGCTGGGTGACCGGATATTTGCCGAACTCAAAGCTCGCCACGGTTACTTCATGCATGGGCTTTTCCCGATCATCTTCATTACTTCCCATCTGGAAGGTGCCGCCGGGGATGGGAATCATCTCAGGCAACGGAAAATCAAAGGTTCGATCAACTTTGGGCTTGATGGACGGAGCAGGAGTTACTTGCTTTTTCAGGGTGATGATTTGTCCCAAGAGTGCCTGTCGTTCCTCCTCCCATTCGTTCTCTGCCAGTTGGCTCTTTTCGATCTGTTGTTCGGCCTGCTGCAAGGCCATTTTCTCCTGTTTGAGCTGAGCGATTTCTTGGCGCAGTGCTCCAATTTTGGCCTTCAGTTGGTTGCGCTGATTTTTGTCCAGGCGAGTGTTCCGACCCAGCTTGGAGATGCGATCGAAGGCCTCTTCTACCCGCCGCTCGGTGCGATCCTCCTCGATTTGGTGAAATCCACGCACAAAATGGAGCCAGGCATCTATGGTGTTAGCGGCCTTGGCCTGGAGCCAGCTTTGTTCTTCTTTGGCAAGCAGGGCGTGTACACCGTCTGGGAAGTGGGTCAAATAGCGTTGATAGGCTTCCGCTTGTTGCAGCAGGACGGCATGTCCCCAGAGCGCCTCTTCCAAAAATGGCCCGCCAGGGAATAGGTTCAGATATTCGGCAAAAGCCTTGGCAGTGTTGGTCTGTTGGGTTTCCTGCCAGATGTGTTCTGCATTCAGGCCCTGATTCCGGAAGAGGAAAAAGGGGCGGGTATCGAGGTTGTCGATCCGCCGGGGAGTTGCATGCTCATAGGTAGCTTTCAACTCGTGATAGAGGTCTTCCAGTTCCAGAAAAGGGTTGCGATCAGCAATGCCTTTTTGGATCACCTGTAATAGGGCTTCGGTGAAAAAGGTATGTCTCGCATCCGTATCGAAGTAGGCTTTTTCGTCTTCGCCAGCAGAAGCCAGGACGTAAGTTTCTTTGATGGTGGCTTCTTGTTTAGTCAAGGTGCTGGCTGCTTCATCCATGGCGGCGAGGCCGGAATAGCAGGCATCCAGGATCAGTAGGCGGCTTTGGAGGTGTGAATTCTCCAATTTTTGCTTGATCTCTGCAAAGCGGATGCCCGTGGTAGTCAAGCGGTCTCTCTTGGTATTGATCCCACTGAGAAATAGTTCTTTGTCTTTCCTTGATTTGCGCAGGCCATGTCCACAATAGTAGAGGATCAGGGTATGGGTATCGAGGTTGTTTTTGTCTTCTACAAAATCAGCAATCGCATCAAAGATTTCATCATGCCGTCGATTCTCTACCCGGATGATGTGCTCCGAAGGTAAACCGAGAATGGCGGGGTCTTCCAGGGCTTGTTGCAGTCCATCTAGATTGCTGATGGCCGGGGCAATCCTGGACAAGGGAGCATAGTCCGACACCCCAATGAGCAAAGCCTTGGTGGTCTTAGGATCGAGAGAAAGTTGGGGAGCTATTGTTGCCATGCCTGATTCACAAATCCCAAGAACTTGTTTCTTTCGGTTTCATCGGTGGGATGAAAGTTGAGCAGATATTGGCTACCGTCCGGTCGGATGATGGTGCACTCTACCTTTTCAGCTGCTAGTTTGGCCTTATCCATTTCTGCCTGACGCTCCTTGCTGGCGACCCGAAGATCCATCCCCTTTTTGATCAGGTCAAACATCCCCTTTATCGCAGCAGCAGCTACCGTAGAGCTTGCCACGATTTTGATGATGGGTAGGTAATCTACCGAGCTCATGCTGCGAACGTTCATTTCTCCCTCGGGTCGGGAGATGAGCATTCCGGCCAGATTCTGTTCTTGCAAGTAGGCAGTCAAATCTTCTATGGTATCTTCCGATACTTCTGATGGAAAGCGAAATGAGAGGATCATGGTACGGGAATAAATGAAGAACTGAAAATTACAACAAAAAGGCATCTTGAAAAACACCTTCTTTCATTAGGGGTTCCGACGGGAACCCCTACTATCAATGATTGGACGTACCTCGGTCTTCCAGGCCGAGGAGATGCCTCTGCATTCAAAGAAAGTGATCGTGCGCCTGCGAAAAAGCTCTTGCTTACCCAATCAACATCAGATCCCTCCTGCCGTCGGGATGACAGTCAATGATTGGATGTACCTCGGTCTTCCAGGCTGAGGAGATGCCTCTGCATTCAAAGAAAGTGATCATGCGCCTGCGAAAAAGCTCTTGTTTACCCAAAAAACATCAGATCCCTCCTGCGTCGGGATGACACACTGGGTGTAAGACAAATCGGCAAGCACCGCATTGTCAATGAGTAGCCACGAATTGACCCGAAAAGAAGGCAGTGAGATGGGGAATTCGTGGCTAGCCAAATAAAGTTTTAGAGGTAAGTCCCCCCCTCAATAAAACAAACTTACCCCCATCATGTAGGACTTATCCAGGCGAGGATTGTGGGAGCCGCCGAGGGCATTGGAGGGAATGAGCGAGAAGGGGCGATTTTCTTCGGAGAAGCGCCAGGTGGCGTAGAGTTCGAGGTGGCCTTTGCGGACACCGACGCGGCCTTCGTACCAGAAGGTTTCGGGCTGGAAGCCAACGAAGCGGTTGCTGGGGTCTTTGCGGGGGTCGGAGATGTCGGCTTGCTGAAAAGTGCGTTCTACCCCAGCAATGGCCTGGATGTACAACCAATTCCAGGGGGCATATTCCGCCCCAAGGCCAGCGTGAGCCGTTGCCCGCTGACTGCCTCGGTACCATACCAGGGGCAGGCCACTTTCCGGGTCGATGGAATCCCGGAGGGCGGACCATTTGAAGGGTCGATCATCCAGGGGCGTGGCCCGTCGTTGCGGAAAGACCCCCACATCCAGGATGGCCGCCAATCGTTGTCGCTCGCCAAAGCGATAGCGAACCTGCGCATTCACGCCTAGGCTGTATTCTGTCAGTTGGCCGCGAAAGCGATTGAAGACCGGGCCTCCGGCAAGTTGCAGGCGTTCGGGTTTGTCCCACATGCCCTCGACGGCTACTTGATCGCAGCAGCAATCGGTCCAGATCACTTGTCCACGAGGTGGGCCAGGACAGGCCACCCGAATCGGCGTAATTCCTACCGTATCTACCCCCTCGTCGCAACCGCGGAGGGTGTAGAGCATCATCCAGCAACTGTCCACTATGGTAGGAGTCGGGGCTGGAACAGGCATCGGCAGCGGCATCCCCGTTTGGGGAGGCAAAACGGTCAACATGGTTCGGGTACTGGCCGTATCGCCTTCATCATCGGTCACTCGCAAGCGGATGGGAAAAGTCCCTGGTTCTTCAAAGCTCACGGATTGGTCCACTTCTACCGCGACAAAATCTCCTTCTCCTACGGCCCAGGCAATTTCTACCAACTCTCCTCCATCCGGGTCATAGGACAAACGCGCGCTCAGCTCCGTGGTGAAGGGAGCTTCTCCTACGGGCGGGTCCATCAAGATGGTCGCAATTGGGGGATCGGTGGGGGATTGATTGGGATAAACGTCAATCTGCCGGGTGGTGGCGTGGGTTTCTCCCTCGTCATCTTGCACGACCAATTCTACTTCGTAGGTGCCGCTGGTGGGATAGGTGGTGCTGGGCTGGGGGCCTTCCGCGGCCTGGCCATTGCCGAGCTTCCATTGGTAGCTGACAATTTCGCCGCCATCTGGATCGTAGGATTGGGTGCCGTCCAATTGTACTTCCAGCGGTTCGGTGCCCGATTCTGGTTGCGCCACAATCACGGCTACGGGCGGCAAGGTTGCGGGTGCGGGTTCTTCACAAACGGGATTGCCTTGCACCACGGGCTTCTCGTATGGCTCCGGGTCTTCTTCAAACCATTTTCGACCCACATAGACCCGATTCACCTCCAACAGGGTATTGCCCAGGTATTCGGCTACGAACATTTCCCCCTTGATGGTGTCGGCATGTAAGAGGTACTGCACATTCTCCCCGGTAAATTTGAGGTCTTTGTTGCCATTGTTACACAGGAGATAATAGCCTGCTCCCATGGTCACCTCTGACATGACCGAACATAGTTTCTTTTTCTTGGTGATTTTCTGAGCAGCGGCAAAGAGGACCGGATCGGTCGTCAACTGGTGGGTCAAGGCATAGGAAATCCATCCAGGGGTGCCGCAGCTGGGCAGGTTGGAGGGAATATTGGCGCGCGGATTGGCCGCAGTTGGGTCTCCTTGAAGCTGATAGGAAAAGACAGCCCCGGAAGGACCAGTAAGTTGAGAAGGTTGAGCGAAGAGAACAGGAGCGGCCAGGAGGAAGCACATCCATCCTGAAAGGCAATTGCGCAGAAATACAGACATGAGACAATACTCGGTACGAGACAAAAGCTGGGGACATGCAGTACGCCAAGGAACCGGAAATTAGCAACTATGCAGTAGATGCCCAAACCTTCCGGCATTCTATTTCTGAGAGGCGGATTCTCGATATGGGAGGGCAAATGATCCAGCCAGATGAACAATTCGGTGAGAATAAAGGACTTAGCGATTTTCCCTCCAGTGGCATGTGCTTTGATCCCCTACATCGAGGGGATGATATTCGTGCGGACGGCTCACCTAACACAAACAGGTATGAGTACCTACACACTCACTGCAACAACTGTTTCACCTGCCAAGGACATTCATCGCCGGCGCTATCGTGCCTATGCCTTGAAAAAAACGGCTAAAATGATCGGGGTAATCAGCCTGGGCATCATCGGACTCTTATTTCTCAGCGTCTTGCTGTTGTTCCGTTGACTCCCACTTGATTACCTGCACAGAAACAGAAGTTCTGCAGGTGCCCGGGCCGAAAGGTTCGGGCCTTTTTTGTTTTCGCCAGGAACATGTAGGCAGAGGATTCACTTTTATCCTGCCTCCGTACTACTGGACAAAATAGTGAATCATGAATATTTGCGTAGCCTTCACCACAAAGGCGGGTTGGCCATCCCGATCCGAATCGGGAAGGTGTTGGGGCGGCTTTTGGCGTTGCATGGGGCTTCGGCGGTTTTTTGCATCCTTTTTTGCCGACAAAAAAGGATGGCCCGCGGCAGGCGACATATAGCTTGGACAAAAGGAATCCAAGAAAATTTGAGAAACATCCCGTGGTATAAACCAAATGCCCCTCAACGGTCTGGAAGCCCGTTGTACCGATAAGCTTTCTTGCCCCCATTTGAAATCGGGGGGGAATTTGAATACCTTATTTGAAGCTCCATCTATCCCTCTCATGAAACGCTTATTGTTCTTCTTGTCGTTGTGCTTGCTGGCAGTCACTGCCCACAGTCAAACTTCTTCCTTCATCAAAAGCGTGTTTTTCGGCGGAGGGAGCTATTATGTGGATGAACAACAGGCCGCAGAAATCCAGCAATTCATCCAACAGATCGAGAATCTGGAGCATTACCAGATCAGCATCAGCAGCCATACCGACAACATCGGCGGAGTGGAATACAACCAGTGGCTTTCGCAAATGCGGAGCGAGGCGGTCATTCGCCAATTGGAGCAGCAGCAGATCCCCAGAGACAAGGTGGGCCGCATCGACGAAGGGCAATTCAATCCGCTGTATGACAACAATACCTGGGAGGGCCGGATGGCCAATCGACGCGTGGACATCATTGTTACCCCATTGTTTCTGTGAAAGCCCTATCTTTGCCCTTCTTTCTTAGAATCCTCCACCTAGATGTTAGCGGTACACAACCTCAGTAAGACCTATCAAAGCGGCGAGCAAGCCCTGACTGTTTTGGATCAGGTCAGTTTCGAAATTGAAGCTGGCTCAACTGCGGCCATCGTTGGGCCTTCCGGCAGTGGAAAAACCACGCTCTTGGGTTTATGTGCCGGACTGGATCGAGCCAGCAGCGGCTCCGTTCGCCTCAATGACATCGAATTGGGGCCGCTGAACGAAGATGAGCGCGCCGCCATCCGCAATCAGTACGTAGGCTTTGTCTTCCAAAGTTTTCAACTGCTGCCCACCCTGACCGCTCTCGAAAATGTCATGGTGCCGCTGGAACTACAAGGCAATGCTTCGGCTGGAAAGCGTGCTACCGAGTTGCTGGGTCGGGTCGGTCTCGGAGATCGCCAACACCACTACGCTACCCAACTCTCCGGCGGAGAAATGCAACGGGTCGCCATCGCCCGGGCCTTTGCCAATACGCCGCAAATCCTCTTCGCGGATGAACCTACCGGCAACCTCGACGAAGATACCGGGCAGACCATTGAGGCCCTGCTGTTCGAATTGAATCAGGAGGCTGGCACTACCCTAGTCCTCGTTACCCATGACCTCGACCTCGCCGCCAAAACGCAGCGAGTGATTCGCTTGAAGGGAGGAAAATTGGTGGAAGGCTGATTGACAGGGACTTTATTTCAGGGTTTTTTACAAGGTTCAAATTTCAGGGTTCAGGGTTCACATTTTCAAGGACCAAATTTTCCCGATTCTCGGGATTCCCTGCTGAGGGAAGCGAAGTCCCGCTTGCGGGATTCCCTGACCCCTGACCCCTGACCGTTTGTCCACCGAAATCCGTATCTTAGAGCAAAGATCCATTTCTATGAGCGCAGCGGAAACGTCTTCTCTTTCCCAAACTAAGGTTGAATATCCTTCTTCTGACGGCAAACGCATGGCAGATAATACTAGACAAGCCAGGTGGATCATCTACCTGTACAACAATCTCAAGGCCCTATTTTCAGGAGAAGAAGTATTCATTGCCGCTGATTTGTTGTGGTATCCTGTAGAAGGGCAGCCACGCATTGCTGCTGCACCGGACGTCATGGTTGCTATGGGACGGCCCGATGGAGATCGCAGTTCTTATCTCCAATGGGAAGAAGCAGATCTGCCCCCACAGGTAGTTGTTGAAGTCCTGTCTCCTTCCAACACGACCTTGGAAATGTTTGAGAAACAGCAGTTTTATGCCAGATACGGAGTCGAGGAATTGATTGTAATCGAACCGGGGAAGAAAGAGGGCGATGTTGAACGCTTTGTCCCATTTCTGCTCCAAGGCGATCAATTGAAAGGATCTGATTTTCCTACGCAGAAGTGGACCAGTCCCCGCTTAGGCATTACCTTTCAGCAGGTCGAAGGTCAGGTTCAGGTCTTCCTCCCAGATGGTAAGCCTTTTCGGAGTTTTGAAGAAGTAGAAAACATGCTGGAGGAAATGGAGGCGGCTTACGGCAAAATGGAAACTGCTTACGAGAAAATCGAAACCGCTTACGAACAAGAAAAAGCCCAATCCGAGGCAGAAAGATCACGAGCGGAGGCCGCTGAAGCCGAATTGGCAAAGCTCAAGGCTCGCCTCAAAGACCTGGAAGGTTGAGGGCGATCTGTCCTCAAGAACCGATTTACTTATCCAATATTATCATGGCGTGCGAAATGCAATTTTGCGCTACCCCCTGAACCTTGATCCCTGCCCTTTGAACCTTGAAAAAAGCCTCCCACCCAAACGGGCAGGAGGCAGGTATTGTGTGGTGATTGGCAAATCTTACGAGTAGAAATTCTCAGGCAATGCAGGGCTACTTACTACCACCCTCCCCACTGCTACTGCTACCTTCCGACTTCTCTTTAGTGACACCCGTCGTTGCTCAGGGTCTTTAGCATTATCGAAAGAGTGGGAGATACGGACTGCTCCATTCTCGTCACCGGAGAGAGCGGTACAGGTAAG
>JBCCCJ010000153.1:0-8242 GCA_039033615.1 Bacteroidota bacterium | reverse complement strand
CTACATCATGTGCAAGGCGATGATGTAGCTGAGAATCGCACCGGACGAACCCACCATCGCGCCTGTGATAATCAGCGCCAAATTGCCCAGCGTGACGCCGATGCTTCCCAAAGTTTCGCGATTTAGCCCGCCAACCACTCGGTGTTGTACTTCAAGTCTAGGGCCCCTTCCCCAGACTTGAATGGGACCTGAAACGAAATAACGGCCCGAAAAAGGGAAGTTATTTTTCAAGTCTCACTAAGTTTCACTTTTTCCTTCCTTCCGATGCTTGCCTTTCAACAATACATCAACGGTCAATGGGTCGCTTCTTCTTCCACCCAAGAAGACCAAATTCTCAATCCTTCCACCGAAGAAGTGGTTGGTACAGTTGCAGATGGTACGGCTGAAGATGCCATTTCGGCCTTGGAAGCGGCGACCGCTGCTCAGAAATCATGGCGAGAAGTGCCTCCCCGAAAACGTGCCGAATTGCTGGGGCGATTTGTGGCTTTGATTCGAGAGAAAAAAGAGGAACTGGCAACCCTGCTCGTACAGGAGCAAGGGAAGCTGCTTTCTCTCGCTAGAATTGAAGTCGAAGTTACCTGCACCTTCATCGAATACGCCTGCGAATGGGCACGCCGCATTGAAGGCGACATTTTGCCTTCTGACAATGCAGGCGAGCAAATTTGGATTCAGAAGGTGCCTAGAGGGGTGGTCGTGGCCATCACCGCCTGGAATTTTCCGCTTGCGCTGGCAGGTAGGAAGCTCGGTCCGGCCTTGGTCGCGGGAAATACCCTGGTGATCAAACCTACCCCAGAAGCGCCTTTGTCCACCTTGGAACTGTGTCATCTCGCCAAGCAAGCTGGCCTACCGGATGGCGTCCTCAACATGGTAACGGGCGGCGTAGAAGTAGGCAAAACCCTGGTAGAAAGTCCCCTCACTCAAATGGTGAGCATGACGGGGAGTACGCCCACCGGGCAAGCCATTTTCCGCTCTGCTGCGCAGAACCTCACCCACGTTCAACTCGAATTGGGAGGGAAAGCGCCCTGCATTGTGTTTGATGACGCAGATTTGGATCTGGCGGTCGAAGGGGCGCTACATTCTCGCTTCGACAATTGTGGGCAAGTTTGTACCTGCAACGAGCGCATGTACGTGCACGCGGGCATCTACGACCAATTCATGGAGCGCTTTATGGCCCGCGTCCAACAGCTCAAAGTGGGCGACCCCATGTTGGCAGATACCGACCTTGGCCCCAAAATGAACCAAGCGGAAGTCCAGAACATGGAGCGGTTGGTAGCCATCAGCGTAGAAGAGGGCGCGACTCTGGCGTATGGTGGTAAGCGACCAAAAGGACCAGAATTCGAAACCGGATACTGGTTCGAGCCGACCATTCTCACCGGAGTTCAGCAACATATGGCCGTGGTGAAAGAAGAGATTTTCGGCCCCATTCTTCCCGTCCTGCAATTTGAGACCTATGAAGAGGTCATCGGATATGCCAACGACAGTGAATTTGGTCTGGCGGCCATGGTCTTTACCCAAGACATGGGCAAGATCATGCGCTTGGTCAACGAACTGGAATTCGGGGAGATCTACATCAACCGAGGTCATGGGGAGCAGCACCAGGGTTTTCACAACGGCCTCAAGTTGAGTGGAACAGGCGGGGAAGACGGGAAGTATGGCTTTGAGCAATACCTGGAGAAAAAGACGTTTTACGTGAAGTTTGCCTAGCGCATCGCTCCCCCATCCATCTCAGGATGATCTCCGTTCACCAACTTGTTTTGGGGTGTCTTTCAGCCACCCCTACCCCTAGACATTCCTTCCGATTCCACTTCCCTCCATTATCTTACTCATGAATCGATCCATTTCCCGCATAGATAGCCGTTTGTTTCGCGTTCCTTTGCCAGAAGTGCTGAATGATGCCAAACACGGGGATCACACGCATTTTGAATTGATCACCACCACCATCACTCTTCAAGATGGCTCTACAGGGACGGGCTATACCTACACGGGCGGCAAGGGCGGCTACGCGATCCAAGCCATGATCGATCACGACTTGGCTCCCGCGCTTATCGGCAAGGATGCCCGCGAGATTGAGCAGCTCTATGATTTCATGGAATGGCACATTCACTACGTGGGCCGGGGCGGCATTGCTTCTTTTGCCATTTCCACCATCGACATTGCGCTCTGGGACCTTCGCTGTCAGGCGGCTCAGCAACCGCTCTGGAAAATGGCTGGTGGTGCTGGAAATACCTGTCGGGCCTACTGTGGAGGCATTGACCTTCAATTTCCCCTACCCAAGCTCCTCGACAATATCCAGGGATATCTCGACCAAGACTTTCGGGCGGTCAAAATCAAGGTAGGCCGACCAAATTTACAGGAAGATGTAGAACGCGTCGCCGCTGTGCGCAAGCTCATCGGACCGGAAGTCCCCTTCATGGTGGACGCCAATTATTCTATGAGCGTCGAAGGAGCCATCGAAGCGGCCAAGGCATTTGCTCCCTACGACATCTACTGGTTTGAGGAACCTACCCTACCCGACGACTATCAAGGGTTTGCTCACATCGCCGCTGAGACGAATATGCCGCTGGCGATGGGCGAAAACCTTCACACCATCTATGAATTTGGCTACGCCTTTGAGCAGGCCCAGCTTTCCTTCATCCAACCCGACGCCTCCAATTGCGGCGGCATCAGTGGCTGGTTACAGGTTGCTGAGCAATCCCAAAAATACGATATACCAGTTTGTTCCCACGGCATGCAGGAACTCCACGTGAGCCTGGTTTCTGCTCAAGCCAACGCTGGCTGGCTGGAAGTTCACAGTTTTCCCATCGACACCTACACCCATCGTCCCCTGGTCGTGGCAGATCACCGAGCCGTTGCACCAGATGAACCCGGTATCGGCGTCCATTTTGACTGGAATAAACTCGCTCCTTTTGAGCAGCGGTAGCTACTCGCTTTTCCCAATTATTTCACCTGATAACCTGAATTCCCATGAGACAATCATACCTCCTCGCTACCCTCTCCTTGATTAGATTGTTGATGCTATGCATGACTGGATTTGCTCAACCCACTCCGCCTACGGGCAAAACATGGGAAGAAGTCCCCGAATTGAGCGATGAATTTGACGTTTGGGACGATAGCAAATGGTTCAAATCTCTGTGGAACTACGGCGTACCCGTTCAGATGCGGGCTGAGAATTCTGGCGTAACCGACGGCAAATTGTGGATTCAAGCCACTCTGGATAGTGGGTCGGTCCGTTGGTTTGAAACTTCCAGCGTGTGGTCCCGAAATCAGATTTCGTATCCCATGTACACCGAATGCAGCATGAAAACGGCCCACATTTCGGCTTACAATACCTTTTGGATGAACAATGGCGACATCGACAACCGGGACGAAATAGACATCTGCGAAAACAACTCCAAGCCTACCATAACGTCTCTCACGGGCTGGCCCTATCTGATGCAATCGCAGTACTTCCTCACCGTCAACGGCAATGACGAACGAGCTAAGGGCAACTTTGACAACCGCAATTTGTCGATGGACTCCCCTCCGAGGCGTGCCCTGGAATGAAGCCTACCATACCCTTGGCGTTTGGTGGAAGGATGCCAACAACATCCAATTCTACTTGGATGGCGAACCCGCAGGCAGTGTCAGCACCACCCGCAATTTCACCCGCAGCCTGAACATCATCTGGGACCTCTGGACCATAGATGCTACCTGGAGCGGAGGCATCACCCAGCAAGCAGACCTGCTCGACGACAGCATCAACACCATGCGGGTGGATTGGATTCATACCTACCGCTTGGTGGGCGACGGCTCAGTGGGCCTTGCTGCTCCCCTAATTCTCCCGCTTCCCTTGGAGGTGTTTCCCAATCCCGCCCAAGACCAGCTCAGCATACGCTTATTCGACCCAATCAAACCCAACGCCACCGTGCAGCTTTCCAATCAACTGGGACAGATTGTCAAACAGGATTCCCTTTTCCAAGCTACTCATCAGTTGTCCCTCCAAGACCTACCCGCTGGTGTGTACGTCGTCAAAGTCCAGAATGGAGAAGCCGTAGGAATGGAGAATGTGGTGAAGCGGTAAGAGTGATGCTTGATTCCCCCCAAACCCAAAAACGCCCCTGAGCATACTCAGAGGCGTTTTTATAAAAAATGGACGTTCATGGGTGGAGACGGAGGGAGTCGAACCCTCGTCCGGAGAAAACAACAGCAGAGCTTTCTACATGCTTAGTCGTTAATTTATTTTCATCACTGGCTCCAAACGACAGGATCTCTTGTGATGAGGATGCCACTTAATCTTAGTCCTTGGTCGTGGTGGGCCTCGGACGCAACCTTTCTGGGGTTCTGTGCTCCCACATGAGACAGCCGGAAGGTGAAACTGCCTCGGGAACATCTAACGAGCTTAATCTAATTAAGCTGCCAGAGCGTAGTTATTTTCGCCAATTATGGTTTGTAGCGGAGGATTTAAGTGGTCCCATTACAACCCACTGCATGCTTATGCGCTACTCTTACCAACCCGTCAATACCGTGTCGCCCCCATGTCAAAAAACGAAGCCCGAAGGCCAATGATTAGACGAAAGTAGGCCAAAAAAGTTTCAATGACAATGATTACTTGCGCTTGGGAGGAGATTTTTAGGTGGGCGAGTCCCTCCGAACCGCTGCGCAGTTCGTCGGGTCGGGTGCTATCGGGGTTCGCTGACGCTCCGTCTTCCGCTGCGCTCCAGACCCTCCCTTCGGTCAGCCCTTTCGCCCCCTCTCGCTCGCCGCAGGCGAAAGGACCGTGGGCTGCCCCTTTTTCATTTAGCATTTTTCATTCTGCGGTTTTTCATTTCTCAAGCCTCTGGTCATCGACTGATAGCCTCCTCAGACCTAACAGCTTTTTCCGGCCCGCTTTCCTGGCAAAGCTGTTAGGTCGCTCGCCGCAGGCGAAAGGACGGCGGGCTGCCCCTTTTTCATTTTACATTTTTCATTCTGCGGTTTTTCATTTCTCAAGCCTCTGGTCATCGACTGATTTCCTCCTCAGACCTAACAGCTTTTTCCGGCCCGCTTTCCTGGCAAAGCTGTTAGGTCGCTCGCCGGAGGCGAAAGGCATCGACCGAATCCAATTCGACACAACAAAAAAGAGAGGCCGCAATTTCACTTGCAGCCTCTCTTGTATAGATGCAATCTCTCGCATCTCGCTTCTCGTCTCCGGTCTATCGTAACCCTCCACTCGCCGGACCAAAGCTGTCCATGTGGAAGGGGTCTTTTTCGACTTCAACTTTCAGCTTCAACACGATGGTTGCTTGATCAGGATCGTTGGAGCGAACCGTGATGGTCTTGGTTTGGGGGCCTTTGCGGTTACGGGAATCAAAAGTCGCAACGATCTCAGAGTTGGCTCCCCCTCGGATGAGCTTGTCTTTGGGCGCAGTGGCCGTACAGCCACAAGATGCTTTGACCGATTCCAGGACCAGATCGTTCTGACCGGTGTTGCTGAACTGAAACGCATAGGTCACTTTCTCGCCTTCTATCACTTTCCCCGCATCATACTCCAACGTTTCAAAGACAAGGTTTGGCATGGCCGCCAGTTCCTCTTCGGAAAATACCCGCTTCAAAAATCCGCTGACGCTCAAGGTTTTACTCGGATTGATCTCGTCGGTGGTACCGAGGGAAATGCTGTGAGAAAAAGAACCTTCGCTCAGGTAACGTTCTCCGATGACCCGCACTTGAATCCGGGTATTCTCTCCGGGGATCAGTTCGTTTCGATCGGTGGCGACTTCGTACATCATTTCCTTGCTATTCTCTCCTGTGAATTTGATCGGCTTGGGACCGATGTTCTTCACTTGGAAGGTCAAGGTTTTCTCTTGATCAGAATTGAGCTGACCTACATTCACCCCTACCAAATCAAAGGCCAGATTACCTTGCTTTTCTTTGTAAATGTCCACCACTTGAGCGGCTGGCGCATCTACTTTGCCTTTGATGTAGAGCACGACCGGACGAGCGCCCTCTTCGTAAGTAACCGTCACCGTTTTGGTGAACGCCCCTACTCGGTTGGAATTGTACTTTACGTCGATGGTTCCACTACCGCCTGGCTCGATGGACTCCCGGGTCCAAGAAGGCGTGGTACATCCACAAGATGCTTTCACCCGCTGGAGGGTAATCGCCGCATCAGACGTGTTAGTGAAGGTAAAGGTATGCTCAGCAGGATCGCCCTTCTGTAGCGTACCGAATTCGTGCGTGGTGTTATCAAACTCGATTTTGGGGGCGTTTTGCGCCTGCAGACTCAATGCCAACGTGATGGCAACAATGGTCAGGATGATGGAATGGGCCTTCATGTTTGGATTCGATTTTGGGATCAAATATCAAACAAAGGTACGGATTCTACGGGGGAAAGTCTAGGGGGAAATGCGGCGGGTGTACCTCACATGTCACATATTTGCGGGTGATGCTGACATAAATGGCAGTCGCTACGCGCCTGCTACCAACCTTCTCTCTTCGATTGGCTACCAAGATGCGCATCCCTCCGGGCTGCGATTGTCGAATGACGAGGACTTGTGGGGAGCGCCTGTGTTGAGCCTGTCGAAGTAGGCCGAAGTAGGCCGAACCAACTCTCAAAAAAACGAAGCGCATAGCGATTCGCAGTTTGGTAGAAACAGATGCCTTACAGAAACAAGCAGGCGCATCGCGACTGCCATTTACTGGGATATGCTTTTTCTAGGGACATTTGACGTACCCCCAATGCGACCAAGTTTCAACAAAACAAATCCCTCCTTTTGCCATAGGGTGTCTGTTCTGGCTTCTATATGAAGGAGTTCAGAGTGAGGCAAAAGGATGATCAGCTTCTCAGAGAGTGCACTTGGCAGTTCTTCCATGTGTTCCCACTCTTCCCAAGCCAGCACTTCTCCTCCCAGGAGATTTCCCAGATGGCTGTTGTCATAGCTGGTCCAGACAAAGGGCGTTTCCGGCAAGGAAAGAGCATTGCCTTCAAAAAAAAGCGTTTTTCGAGGATCTTGCAACCAGGAATCAGTCCTATCGCCCTGTCCATACATTCGCCAACGAAGAAAGACAGGATAGGTACAGGCGAGCAAACTAACGGCAATCAAAAAGGCAGCCAGACCTTTTTGTTCCCAGTTTTTCGGTAGCTGCGCCATCAGCCCAAAGGCAAAGAGTAGCCACATCCACATGATCGGAGCGAAATAGCGGGGCTCCATCACAAAGGTCCATAAACCTCCCTCGTTCCAGCTTTCCGGGGGAATCCGAATGGACAACCAACCCAGCATCGCCAGGGTAATCCCCATCACGAGGAGGCCCAATTGCCCCCAGGCTCGGAATGGCAAGCCCAAACGGGAATTGACCGCTGACTTTCCCCAAATCACTAATCCGATGACAGTCGATGAATAAGCCACAATTTGGAGGCCCCAGTAGGCTAGGAAAGAGAATTGTTGGAGCAAGAGTTCGTGGGGCTTCCCGTAGTAGAAAAAACTCTTGAACAAGAATGGCTCCATTTCCCAAAGGTTGCTCCAATGCCAGGTACCATCTATCAGATCCGTCAAAGATTCCTGCCCCCTTCTCCCCCATTGCAACAGCCCAAATAAAAGAAAACTGAGGAGGAAACTCCCTCCAACTGTGAGCCACTGCTTTGGTTGTTTTTCCTGGCAATTATCCAAGGCATGGCATTGGGCATTTCTCGAATTCCTTTGATTTTTTTGCTGTTTAGGTATGACGACGCATTCAGCGGGACCTACTTTTTTGGCGGCAAAAAAGTAAGCAAAAAACCGTCGAAGACCCATGCAGCGCCTCATGCCGCCCCAACACCTCGGGCTTCGTGGCCAACCCGCCGTGCTCGTGAAGGCTACGCTTTGGTTAGATTTTGGGACTTTTGTCTGGTGATAGACCACCAAGGCCATCCCTAGGGGAATCATTACCACCAAGGGCAGATATGCGGTTCGCAGGCCTACCATCAACCAACTGACCAGGAGACTTATTCCCCACCACTGCCAACGCTGCCGAGAAGCGTTGTTCACCCCTTTCATCCAAGCCCACAAAGCAATAGATAAGAAGCTGAGTGCCAACAAACCAGAACCCGTCAAATAATGAAAAGGAGCCGGAGACCAAGCCAGGAAGAGCCCCAACCATACCTGCGCTTTGCTGCTTTTGCCTCGACTCCACAATCCCCATATTCCCCAACTGCTCCAAAAGAGCCCAATCAAGGCCAGTGCATCCACGCCCCAAACCGCCCACCACCAATTTCTCGTGAGTTGGTATAGCCCCGCCAACGCCAGCGAGT
>JBCCCJ010000152.1:0-8273 GCA_039033615.1 Bacteroidota bacterium | reverse complement strand
CTACGCGAAAAGAGGAAGTTATTTTTCAAGTCTCACTAAGTATTTCCGTTTTTTCGCGCCCTCGATCATTCAGAGGGGAGAAGAACCCATTTGCTTGTCCTTTTCAAACCTGAAGCCCATCATCATGTTGCTTGTTTCTTCTCCCCTGCCTCCAAAAGTGGCAATCGCAAGGGTTTGCTTCATTCTGTTATGGGGATTGGGTACCTGCCTCGCCATTCGGAGCTGGTACAGCAATGCTCAGCAAGCCCTCCTCCCCTATGATTCAGTCGAACAATTGCATTTGACCCCGATTTGTCCTTCGAAAAGCGGTCAAATTGTATGGGGGAAAGGCCCGACCGACATAGTGGCGTTCTTTGTGGATGCGAAACAGCTGAGCGATTCCCTCCGCGATTGGGCCTTCTCCCCGCATTCTGGTTCCAAAGCGATTGTCGCTCACCTGTCCCCCGTGGGCTTCCCGAATTTGATGCAAGACCTTATCAGCCCGGTCAGGAAAAACCTTTCGGAGCCAATCCTCAAAGATCACCCCTACCCTAGCGTTCAAGCGGATGAAGGTATATCCCGCTGAACAAGCACCCGCTTTGGCAGTGGCCGCCAGCAACGCAGGGCCTTCGTGCCCATTGAGGCCAGGGATGATCGGTCCCAGCATTACCCCGGTGGGAATTCCGGCCTGATTGAGCCTTTCGACGATTTGTAGGCGTTTTTTGCCTGAAGCCGTTCTTGGCTCCATCGCCCGCCTCAGCGTTTCATCCAAAGTCGTAATCGTGATGTGGACGTGCACCAAATTTTCCGAGGCAAGTTGTTGGAGGAGATCAAGGTCTCTGAGAATGAGCGCGTTTTTGGTAATCAGACTCACTGGATGACGATATTTCCAAAAGACTTCCAGGCATTTTCTGGTCAGTTCCATCTTCCGTTCGATGGGTTGGTAGCAATCGGTGTTCCCAGAAAACATGATGGGACTGACTTCCCAATTTGGTTTTCGAAAGGCCTGTTCTAACAAAGCGGGCGCATCAGGTTTGACAATGATTTTTCGTTCAAAGTCCAGCCCAGCACTTAGCCCACAATATTCATGGGCGTTTCGGGCATAGCAATATACACAGCCATGTTCGCAGCCCTGATACGGATTGACGGACCATTTGGCTGGGATATCCGGGCTTTTGACCTCATTGACAATGCTCTTGGGGTGCTCAAGGAAGAATTCCGTTTGGGGATCAGGCACCAAGGGTTCATCCAAGCCATCTTCCACCTCCGTTTCCAATGCTTGTTTCAGATAGGGATTGGGAGGATTGATTTGAGCCCCACGCCCCTTGAGATAATCTGGGTATTGCTCCATGATTGGCTTTCTCCAAGATAACAATTTTGCCAATATTTTTACTCACGATTCCAAAAATGGTTGCAAAATCTGCTCCAATTGCTCAAACTCCAGGAGAAACCCGTCATGCCCATACAAAGAATGGATTTCCTGATACCTTGCCCTTGGAATATGCTCCGCCAGAAATTGTTGTTCCGAGACCGGAAAGAGGAGGTCGGAATTGACCCCTACCACCAATGTGTTTGCCTGAATGAGGTGCAAGGCTTGTTGAACGCTGCTTCGCCCCCGACCCAGATGCTGAGAATCCATCGCCCGGGAAAGGGTCCAGTAAGCGAATGCGTCAAATCGCTTCCTCAACTTTTTTCCCTGGTATCGCTGATAGGTGGTCGCGCGAAAATCGGATACTTTCTCATCGTCTGCCTCCAACTGAGTGGTGAGGTAAGTTTGATAATTTCGGTAGGATAATAGCGCGATGGACCGGGCAACTTCCATCCCTTGTAAGCCTGCTTCCGGATCATGTTCCCCCCAGCTGCTATCAGCAGCGATGGCCATGCGTTGGGATTCATTGAAGGCAATGCCCCAAGGAGAATGCCGCGCATTGGTAGCAATGGGCACAATTTTCTCAAATACTTGTGGACGAAGGATGGCCCATTCCAAAAGTTGTTGTCCTCCCAAAGAGCCACCGATGAGGCAATAGACTTTGTTGATCCCCAGATGTTCGCGCAGTAAATCAAACCCAAGCGCGATATCCCGATTCGTTAGGTGGGGAAACCGATCATAATAAGGAATTCCGGTAGCCGGATTTTCATGAAGGGCATAGGTAGATCCATAACAAGAACCCAACATATTGGCACACACAATCTGATATCGAGCCGGATCAATCAGTTTGCCTTCCCCCACCAATCCCTGCCACCAATCAAACGCATCTGAATTTGCCGTCAAGGCGTGGCAGATCCAAATCACGGGATGATCCGGGTTCTCTCCCCATACCTGATAGGCCACTTCAATTGCAGGCAACTGCTGTCCAAGTTCGAGGGAAAAAGGGTGAGGATGAGAAAAGGTGCGAATCATAAGCGATGGGAAAAAGAATCAGCCAGTAGATTTGGATCTACCGGCTGAAGATAACCATAGGTACACACGAAGATCAAATATAGATCTTAGGAAGCGCGCTTCAACAGCGGCTTAGATTCCACAAGCAGAGAAATGGGCGTACTCCGGGAAAGATTATCATTCACCGGGCAACGGCGCTCTACTTCCTTCAACCACACCTTCAGATCAATTTCTCTGGCATTGGTTTCAGGCTCTAATCGAACAGTCAGGCTCTGATAGCCAGCTCGCTCCTCGGTCGGCTGACCGAATAATCGGGAAGGATCGATCTCTCCTTCGATGCTGATCTTCAGCCCATTCAACTGGATCTCCAACTCCTGAGCCACCAGATGAGCGACGACATTTAAGCAACCGGCATAGCTAGCCAAGAGGTATTCGACCGGATTGGCAGCTTCGTCAGTTCCGCCCAAAGCAGCCGGTTCATCCACCACAATGGAGAACTGTCGAGCCCGGGCAGCAAAGCGAGTGGGGGTCTCGCTTTTGCCACTTACAGAAAACTTTAGTAAACTCATAGGTACGTTAATTGATTGATTTTACAAACGAGGAGGACTGGCGGCGCTGCTGCCAGCCTTTTTTTTTTGCAAGCACTAGCTCACCGGAGCAGGGCTAAACACCGCTTCGAATGCTTGGGTAAAGTCACCTTTGAGGTCTTCGATGTGCTCAATGCCCACCGAAACCCGCAAGCCAGTCGGGGATACCCCAGAATTCAATTGCTCTTCTTCACTCAACTGCTGGTGCGTGGTAGAAGCTGGGTGAATGATGAGGGTTTTTGCATCCCCCACATTGGCCAGATGGCTCACCAGTTGCAGGCTATTCACAAACTTGACAGTGGTTTCCCGGTTTCCTTCCAATTCCAGGGACAACACGCCCCCAAAGCCATTTTGGAGGTATTTCTTGGCGGTTTCATGCGAAGGATGCGCTTCCAAGCCAGCATATTTCACAGATGCTACATGAGGATGCGCTTCGAACCATTTGGCCAAAGACAGGGCATTGTCGACCGTCCGCTGAACCCGAAGGGATAGGGTTTCCAGCCCCTGGAGGAGCAGGAATGAATTGAATGGACTGAGTGCGGCCCCAAAATCCCGCAATCCTTCTACCCGAGTCCGGATGGCAAACGCGATGTTACCGAAGGGACCACCTACGCCAAAGACATCATTGAATACCAAGCCATGGTAGCCTTCTGACGGTTCGGTAAACTGACGGAATTTTCCGTTTCCGTAGTCGAAGTTTCCGCCATCAACGATGACTCCGCCTATGCTGGTGCCATGTCCGCCGATCCACTTGGTCGCAGAATGCGTTACGACATTGATGCCATACTTGATGGGCTGCGCGAGGTAGCCTCCAGCACCAAAGGTGTTGTCCACCAGGACTGGGATGCCGTATTTCTGCCCCAAAGCGGCAAAAGCTTCAAAATCAGGCACACTAAATTCTGGATTACCGATGGTTTCCAGATAAATCGCGCGGGTGTCTTCGTCAATCAGCGGTTCGTAGGAGGCCACATTCACCCCGTCGGCAAAGCGGACCTCAACTCCCAGGCGCTTGAAAGCGACTTTGAACTGGTTGTAGCTCCCGCCATAGAGATGAGAACTGGAAACGAAATTTTGTCCGGCTTCCAAGATGTTGTTCAGGGCCAGGAATTGAGCCGACTGTCCTGATGCGGTGGCAACTGCTGCGACTCCCCCTTCCAAGGCAGCAATGCGCTTTTCAAATACATCGGTTGTAGGATTCATGATCCGGGTGTAGATGTTCCCGAATTCTTTCAGAGCGAACAGATTAGCGGCGTGTTCGCTGTCTTTGAACACGTAGGAAGTAGTCTGGTAAATCGGGACCGCCCGAGAGAGGGTGGTAACTTCTACTTCCTGTCCAGCGTGCAATTGCAAGGTTTCGAAACGATAGGAATTACTCATGATAACTTGGGATTAGATTTTGTTAATTAATTGACAGACAAAGGAGTAAACTCCGCTTTGAGCGCCGTTCAGACAGGCAGATACAGGCACCTTTGACAAGAAGGCAATTGCATCAAGCTTGACTGAGGGGTTCCTCAAGCAGGCGTTAACTAGCAACAACAACAACACCTCTTAGACCAAAATTGGACGGAGGAGTGTACTGTTGTGGTGTGAATCGAATGTTGAAAAAAAGAGTTCATTTCTCTGGCGGTTACTATATCTTCCCTGCACTTGCAGGACTGGATGGGGCACCTTTTCCATTAGGGAGGGTTGCCAGAGGGTCTTCGAGCCAGATCTCTCACCTCATTCTTAATATGCCGACCAAAGCATCTACAAGAGATGTAGGAAGGTGTTGCAAATCTACGGAGTCATTTGAAAATCACAAATACTTCTGCGAAAAAAATTATTAGCTCAGCAATTTTGCCAGTTTAGACCTAAAAATCACGTCAGACACCAAACGACCATAATAACTGATTATCAATTAGTTAATACACGAACAAAATTCAAAGTCTAAAAAATAAGAGTAATTGATTCTGAATTTGTATCTGAAGAAGGGCCAATGATGGGGTATCTTGTTTTTAGTGAAAGCATCGTTTACGAATCTAATGGCGTTTTTCACCCGATAATCAGGCATATTTGTAGGTTCAACTCCTCCTGCAACCAAAAAAGAAAGTACTAGCAAGCATTCCCCTAACGGAGAATTTTGTTAATTTCACTAACTGTACCTTAATTTCGCTTCAACCTTAATCCAAAATTGTCTTAATGTAGGTAGACTATGAGAAACTTATTCACCCTACTCTGTGCGTTTCTCGTCAGCGGCGGTTTGTTCGCTCAGTCAGCACGACTGATCCACAACCCCAATGCTGCTCGGAATAGCGCAACGTTCAAAATTGATAGAGCTTCCCAACTGGAAGTTGCAAATCAGCAGGTGCCACAATTGCCTGGCACCCCCTCCGTTCCCATCGGAACGACCATTTCTGACGCGGTAACCTCTGTGAAGATCGGAGAATCTTCCAACGCATTTACCGCCCTCGCCACCGAAACCAACCAATTGAGTATCAGCACGGACGTTGGTACCAATGGCGGTTCTGTTGCCTTCATCTTCCGTCAAAACATCGCTGCTTGTGGTGGTGCTACTGCGGAAAATGGGATTTATCGCTACACGCTTTCTCAGGATGGCGGAGCTACCTGGGACGTAGGTGGCGGCACCAGCTCTCCTGGCAACCCTCCTACTGGAGTTTGCTACGGATTGGGGCCCTTGAACCCAACTTACCTGCAGAACTCTCGCTACCCAAACATCAGCTTGTTCCTGGAGCCAGATTCTATGCCAATGGCAAGTAACCTGGCCCTGGTATATGCTGGTCCTGTACTTTCTCCAAGTGGTGCCGGATGGGATGGAAACGTCTTAGGTACGGCTACCAATGCTGCGGCTTCTCCTTCCATCACGCAGGAATCTTATCCTTTCTCAGGTGCTGACCACTACTTTGCGTACTCCATGGTAGAGCGCGTACCTGGTGAGTTCTTCTACCTGTCTTACACTTGGGATGGTGCGACCATCCTCGGAGATGTTCACGTCAACAAGGGCGTATGGAATGCTGCTTCTGAGACCATTGACTGGACCTTGGTAAGCACCTTTGCTCCAGATTACTACCTCGGATTTGATGGTGCGCCTCGTTTCGCCAGTATCAGCCTTGGTTTCAGCCCTGACGGATCTATCGGATGGTTGGGTGGTCTCGGTGACCTCGTAGGTGGTCAGGATACTGCTTACACTGTATGGTACTCTGAGTCCAAAGATGGTGGCAACACCTGGGGACCTGAGTTTGCGTACGACATGACCTCCTACCTTGACCTGATTGACTCATTGTCTTTCTTCACCGACATTGATACCGTTACTGGAGATACCGTACCATTTGGTGGCGGAAAGCCAACCACTGCATTTGACTTCGACATGGTCGTTGACAAATTCGGTACACCTCACGGCATCGCTGTAATTGGTAACGCTACCGGACACAATGGTGATGGCACCTACGGAGTACCAGGATACTCTATCCTTTCTGGTGCTGAAATGCACGTATTGGACTTCACCAAAGATAGCTTTGGCGATTTCAACATGCTCTACCTCGGCTACCAGGAATTCCTGCGTGGTGAGTACACGACTGACAACCCATTCACAGTTGACCCACACGGTCAGGCCACCGTCTCTCCAGATGGTAGCATTGTGATGTTCTCTTGGGCCGATACAGACCCTGCGAACAGTACCAATGGCAATGATGCACCTGACTTGTTCACCGTCGCTTATGATGTGGATGCGCAAATGTTGACTCAATTAGAAGACCGCACCGCTGATGTTGGGTTTTGGGCTTGTTCTGTATTTTCGCCTCACTCAGCTCCTGTTGGCTTGTTTGACGGAACTTGTATCTACACCATGCCGATCACGGTTATGGACCTGGAAGACAACTTGTCTTTGACTCCAGTGAGCCACTGGTACTTCTCTGACGTTACGTTCGACCGTTGTAATGACTTTACCGAAGACCCTGTCTTCTTCTACAACTGTAAAGAAAACCCATTCACCAACACAGTTAACGTAACTGCTCCTGATTGTGGAAGTGGTAACGGAGCTGCTGCAGTAGTTGCAGGTGGTGGCGTTGCTCCTTTTACCTATCAGTGGGATGCTGCTGCAGGTGGAGTAACTACCGCTGATGCGAGCACCTTGGTTGCTGGGATCTACGAAGTGACGGTTTTGGATAGCAAAGGATGTTCTGAAACCCTGGCTGTAACCGTAAACAACGCAAATGCTCCGACCTTGTCTGTTTCTACTCAGGCGGACATTTCTTGCTTCGGTGCAGGTGATGGTTCTGCAACAATCGCCGCTGCCGGTGGTGGTGGTGGAGAAACCTATATGTGGTCTAACGGTGAGATGGGAGCTACTGCTACCGCTCTGCCAGCAGGTACTTCTACCTGTACCGTAACTGACATGAACGGTTGTGTTTCTCTGATTCAGGTGACTGTTGCTGAGCCTGCTGGCATTGCTTTGGCTGCCGAAGGATTCGATGCTGGCTGTAACGGCGAAGCTTCTGGTACTGCAATGGCTTCTGCTGTTGGTGGTAGCGGAGCATTGACCTACAGCTGGTCTAATGGTGATATGACTGAAATGGCTGACAGCTTGACCGCTGGCACCTACACCGTAACGGTAACTGATGCCAACGGATGTACCACTGACGAGACGGTAAACATCGGTGAGCCTACCGCTGTTGCTTCTACCATCTCTACCACTCAGAATACTTCTGCTCAGGCTCCGTTCAACGGATCTATCATCCTGGTCAACAGCGGTGGTACTGCGCCTTACGAAGTGAACATTCTCGGCATTGATGGCATCACCTACGATACCACCGTGATGGATCTCGAATTCATTCAGGGATTCTGTGGTGGTGATTATCAGGTTACGTTGACTGACGTCAATGGCTGTACCTTCGTGGATACTGCTACTGTTGCAGTCATCGGATTGGGTGCTGAGTGTGAAAAAAGTGTTAATGTTGATCCATTCCTCAACGCTGGTGTTGCTACCGTCAACATCTTCCCGAATCCAAGCAACGGTCAGTTCAGCTTGAACGTAGATCTGACCAGCCGTAACGACGTGAAAGTTGAGGTATTCAACTTCCGCGGACAACTGGTTGCTGGTTTTGAAGCTGGCGGTGTGATCAACTTCGAACACAACTTTGACTTGAGCCAGGAAGCCCGTGGCATCTATATGGTGAAAATCACCACCGAGCAAGGTTCTGTTTCAGAAAAAGTGATGATCCAATAGGGCACTGGTCCTATTATCCTTACCAAACCGAAATTAAGGAACCTCTCAAATGAAAAGGTCGCTCCAATGGAGTGGCCTTTTTTGCTATTTCTACCCTTATCAATTG
>JBCCCJ010000151.1:0-8283 GCA_039033615.1 Bacteroidota bacterium | reverse complement strand
GCAGGCTGTCATGCACCGCCTTCGGATCGCCCTTTACATAAACAGTGGCCAATATCCCCCTGTTTGCAGGCAATAAATGCGGCGTGAACTGAACCTTCAGCTACTGGGCCAAGACCGGAGTAGCTACCTTTGGATTCTCCAACACTGGTTTAAGTGAACACTGGCAAGCTGGTGGATTTCCTTCCCAGACCTTCGTGTTTCGCCTCAACCTTGCCGCAAATTATAGCAAAGATAAGGATGCCTGGGCCAACGATTTAGCCATTGGCTATGGAGTCCTTCGTCAAGGTCGCGGTGCTGATGTGCCTTTCATCAAAAATGAAGACCGCTTCGAAATCAACTCTAAATACGGACGGAGATTGACTGAAAAGCTCCTGCTGAGTAGCCTCTTGAATTTTCGGACCCAATTGGCACCAGGGTTTGCTTTTGATCCATCAGCCCCTACCGCTCCACCAGATACGGACAATCCCATTTCCAGAGCGTTTTCTCCTGCTTACCTCAACATCGGTATCGGGTTGGATTATCAGCCAAGCGAAAACCTGACGATCTACTATTCACCTCTTACGGCCAAGTTCACCATCGTCGCGGATGAAGACTTGCGGCCCAATTATGTACCAACCGAATTCATCGACCAGGTCATTCGCCCAGAGATCGGTTCTAACCTCAAAATTGGCTACAACCGGGAAATCGCTGAAAACATCATCTTCCAGACCAGCGCCAACTTCTTCACCAACTACCTGGCGGGAGAAGATAACCTGGGCCGCAGCCAATTGGGAAACATTGATGTCAACTGGGAAACCCTCACCAGCGCAAAAGTCAATGACTGGTTGGCCATCACTTTCGCCACCAACTTGATCTATGATGATGACATTCGTTTCAACATCAAAGACGCTACGGGCAATGACCTCGGTCTTGGTCCCAGAACTCAGTTTCAGCACATCCTGAGTGTCGGCATCACCTACAACTTTTTGAACTAGCAGGTTGATCCTCGGGCATCTACACGAATTGGGGAATAGCTCACACGCTTGCTAAGAACGAGCAGGCAGAGGCAATCCTAACGCAAATAGGACCGTAATAGCATAGGTAACCCAATCATTGAGAAAGATCATGAAAAAGCGTTTGAATCAAATCATCGGCATGCTACTCCTGGCCCTGACCTTAGCGGGAACGGTTTACACCTTCAGCCAGATTCAGGAAGTGCCACAAATGCATGCAACCGAGCAGACAGCTCCTGCCCACGGCCAAGGAATTGCTGCTCATCCCTAAGCTGCCGCCACCAAAGGCAATATTGTCGGGAAAGCCGACCTTCGTATAGATGCCCTCAGCCGCCCGTTTTCGGGCGGCTGATTGTTTTTATGGCCCCTTTTGTGTATCATCATGCAGCGTTTCCCTGCTCGCTCGCGTTTCCCTGCTGACACTTGCTTACGCGCTCATTCACACCAGTCTTTCTGTATGCCTTCGTCCCACCAGGACTTGATCAAGCGATGTATGCGACATGACCCGCATGCCCAGCGCCAACTCTACGACGAGTTTGCGCCGAGGATGTTGGCAGTCACCTATCGCTACGCTCGGACCCGGGCAGAAGCCGAGGACATCATTCAGGAAGGCTTTGTCAAGATTTTTCACAACCTGCACAAGTACCAGGACAAAGGTTCTCTAGAAGGCTGGATCAAACGCATCATGGTCAACTGTGCGATTGATCACCTTCGGAAGGAAAAAGCCTTTGCCTATTCGATCGAAGTGAATGATTCGGTGATGGGAGAAAGCAAGGTGGATGCCTTGGATCAATTGGCCTTGGAAGACCTCATGCGCCTGATTCAACGTCTGCCGGATGGCTATCGGGTGGTGTTCAACCTCTACGCCATCGAAGGCTATTCTCATGCGGAAATCGGAGCACAATTAGGGATCTCCGAAAGCACTTCGCGTTCACAGTATGCAAGAGCCAGAGCGATGCTAAAAAAACGAATTCGTGAATCTCATTTGGAAACATATACACTCAGGGATGCCATCTGATCAATTTGAACGAACATTGCGGCAGCGCCTGGAGGGAGCAGAAATGCCTCCTTCTCCAGACCTTTGGGCCGCCATTGCGGAGCAGGTCGGTCCCCCGCCACCCAAAAGGAGGGCTGCTTTTTGGTGGTGGCTGGATGGCACGGCCTTGGCGCTGCTCGTCGCTCTTTGGGTGTGGCCAGTAGCGCCTACCCCGCAAGGAGAGGCCAGAAGTCAGACCGCTTCCCTGTCAGAACTCTCCGTTGACAGACCAATTCCTCCATCCACCGATTCTCCAATTTCGGATCAGGGTCGCGGCTTGGAAAGTCAGGCTACATCCAGAGAGGTCAGAAGTCAGACCGCTTCTCTGTCAGAACTCTCCGTTGACAGATCACATAACGAATCCGCCAATTCTCGAATTTCGGATCAAGGTCGCGGCTTGGAAAATCAGGCTACATCCAGAGAAGACAGAAGTCAGACCGCTTCTCTGTCAGAACTCTCCGTTGACAGACCACATAACGAATCCAACAATTCACCAATCATCAAGATCGGCCCTCGTTTGACGCTGCTTACGACCAATTGGGAGAATGAGGCTGTTTCTCAGCAGGAGACCAACGAGATGGCCACTCCTTCTCCTTGGCGAATCCAGCTGGGCATGATGGGCGCCATGTCGCCCACGGCCAATGGCTGGGTGTGGAATTCTCAAATCCATGAGCCAGATATTCGGGCCAATTACTCCCGCGGCCTGGGGGCCAATCAGGTATCAGAGGAAGAAATCCATTTGTTTCGCCTCCCCAATCGAACCATCGGCTTGCAAGCAGCAGTTGAATATCAACTCTCCCCTCGGCTCAGCCTGGAAGGAGGGCTGAATTGGCTGCGCTCTTCTGTAGGCACCTATGAGAAAGGGTCCATTTCCGGCGAGCAACCGATCGGGCCTACGGTACGAGATCCTTTCATTGAAGTAGAAAATCGCTATCAATTCCGCCTCCATCAATTGGAAGTCCCGCTTCTCTTGCATGCGCATGTATATCCCAATGGCCAACATTGGAGTTTGTCTGCAGGTGTAGTGCTTGGACACAATCAGACCTGGCAAGTGGCAGAAGCAGAGGGAACCGCGCTCGCGACAGAAGACCGCGCCCTGCGCAATGCCAATCAGGCCAATGTCCTCTCCCTTCGCCCTTGGTACGGGCAAGCGGTGGGTCAGATCCAATACTATCTGCCCCTGGCAACAGGTGGAGAAATATATATGGGACCGATTGCCCGCTATCAATTGAGTGGGCAATATGGAGGACTACAGGCGGCAGGGCAATCCCGTTATTTGCTCGGATTACAGGCTGGTTTTCGATTGATCCCCAAATGATTAGCTGATTTTCAGATCACTTCGGTCAAATCCCCTGGATTTTTTTCCTGGGGATTTTCGTTTTCCCCTGCCTAAGCCCTAATTTAGCGAGCCAAATTTAGGTGTAAGATTAACATACGTCCGTACGATGGCCAACATCATTGAGATGCCCCGATTGAGCGACACCATGGTCGAAGGGGTAATTGCCGCCTGGCATGTAAAAGTCGGAGACACAGTCTCCAATGGTGATCTCCTTGCTGAAGTGGAAACCGATAAAGCTACCATGGATGTAGAGTCCTTCTTTGATGGGACTGTACTTCACGTGGGAGTCGAAGAAGGGAATGGGATCCCAGTAGGAGCCTTGCTGACAATTGTCGGGGAGGCAGGGGAAGATGTCTCTGGCATCGTCGCCGAATACGCGGCCAAAGCGGCGGCGGCTCCTGCTGAAGAGGAACCTGCCAAAGAAGAACCCAAGGCCGAAGCTCCTGCCCCCAAGCCGGAGCCAGTAGTCGCCAAAGTCGCCGCCCAGCCTTTTGCTGCGCCGGTAGTCGAAACGGTGAGTACCGATACCGATGGTCGCCTGAAAGCATCTCCCCTGGCGAAAGCCATGGCCAAAGAGCGGGGCATCGACCTCGCCCTGGTCAGCGGAACCGGAGAGCACGGCCGCATCGTCAAGCGCGACATCGAGAGCTTTGTGCCGCCCGTAGCCGTTCCTGCTTCCAGCAATGGAGCTGCCGTGATCATTCCTCAAGTCGTGGGCGAAGAAGCCTTCGAAGAAGTGCGGGTGTCGCAGATGCGCAAAACCATCGCTCGTCGCCTGAGCGAGAGCAAATTCTCTGCGCCGCACTTCTACGTGACCATGGAAATCAACATGGATCGCGCCGTAGAGGCCCGCAAAGCCATCAATGAAGTCTCGCCCATCAAGGTCTCCTTCAATGACATGGTCATCAAGGCCGTGGCTTCTGCCCTCCGTCAGCACCCCAAAGTCAACGGAAGCTGGCAGGAAGACAAGCTGGTTTACGCCAAGCACATCCACGTCGGCATGGCCGTAGCCGTGGACGAAGGCTTGCTGGTGCCCGTGATTCGCTTCGCCGACAACAAAGGCCTCGCGACCATCGCCGCCGAAACCAAAGACCTCGCTGGCAAAGCTCGTGATAAAAAGCTGCAGCCCTCTGACTGGGAAGGCAACACCTTCACCGTCTCCAACCTGGGCATGTTTGGCGTCGAAGAATTCACCGCCATCATCAATCCCCCCGATGCCTGTATCCTCGCCATCGGTGGCATCATCGACAAAGCCATCGTGAAAGACGGCCAAGTCGTGGCAGGCAAAACCATGAAAGTCACCCTTTCCTGCGACCACCGCATCGTCGATGGCGTACTGGGGGCGAAATTCCTGGTAACGCTGAAGCAACTGCTTGAAGATCCCGTCCGGATCTTGATCTAGCTCGTAGGGGCGGCCCGCGTCCGCCCATGGATCAACGAAATCGTAGGAGTTTGCCGCAGCAAACCCTCCAGATATACCAGCAGGGCGTCCAATTGGACGCTCTGTTTTTTTGTCGCGTGGAGTGGTAGCCAGAACCAACCAGACCTTATTGCTCTGCTGAGATTATCTGACACCTCGATAGCGCCTCTTCCAAGGCCCGTATCTGCGCATCAGACACATTCGTCCCAATCAGCGACACCTTTCCAAGTGATTTCAAGGCTTTGAGCGGAGCCAGATCCACCACCCCGGTCTGGGTCAGAGACAGCTCGCTTAAGTTCTTCAACTTCTCCAGCGGAGCCAGATCCACCACCCCGGTCTGGGTCAGAGACAGCCAATTCAGATTGGTCAACTTCTCCAGCGGAGCCAGATCCACCACGCTGGTATCATTCAGATTCGCATAGCGCAACTGGGCCAAGTCCGCTAAGGGGACAAAATCCTCTACTTCCCGATCTACTTCCAACCATTGTACCGGGGGGGGGGGGGGAGAGTCCGGCTGCCAAACATGATAGATGTGCTGTGGAGTGGCCCATTGGATCAGCAGTTTGCGGAGGGATCGATTATGCTCACTCCCTTCAAATAACCAGGCCAAAGCCCGGTAGCGATCCGCAGGGCGGAAGTTTTGGGCCACGTATTCGTCCATGAGGACTTTGGCGGCAGCGGTGCGGAGACCAATACTCAACGCTCCACTTTCGATCTGCCAGTCAAACAGGGCGATGAAGGCCTCTTCACATTCTTCTGGTTCTACATCTGGGTCAGCCTGGAAGTCTTCGAAGAAGAGCACGATGGTTTCATGCCAGGCGGTGGTCTCAGCGTAGCCTTTCATTTGCTGCCAAAAAGCCTGCTCCTCCTCCTCGGTAGCCTTGCGCCCGGTGGCTTTGCGGTATTGCTCCCGCAAGGCGCGAGCGGCGAAGTACTCCTGGTAAGAGAGGTGCAAAAAGCCGTATTCGTCCTCGCTGCGGGGAATGAAAATGCCCGCCCGCACGTGCAAGCCTGCGAAGAACTGCTGGGTTTGCTCTGTGAGTTCCACCTCGCTGCTGCGACGGTCTAGCTCTGACAAACGCTGTTGAAAAATCTCCTTGGCTTCCGTTTCGGTGAGGGTGAGTTGAACTTCTTGATTGCGCCTCCGTTTTGCCCGTAGCTCTTGCATGTATAAACCGATCGCCGCCAAGGCCCGAGCCTGGTTTTTGGGGTCGATCTGGTGCTGGGTGGATAGCTGGCGTTTGCGGTCCAGTTCGTGGAGGTAGAGATCCACCATGCGCCCGTAGAGTTCCATCCGTCCGTCGGGGAAGCGCTGATTGACGTGATGGTAGAGGGCCATCATGGTCAGCAGGTTGGGGATGGGTCTCCAGCGATTGGCAGAAGTGCTCCACCGGACCCTCGTGCAGTTCGGTCCGCTCTTCAAAGTAGCTGTACCACAAGCCCATGAATTGCCGGATCTGGGCTTTGGTGAAAGGAGCGAGGTAGCGGGTGTAAAAATCGAGGGGGAGACGTTCTTGAGGGAAGTCTTCTGAGGGGTCTTCATCAGGAGCCACAATGACCACATCTTCGTCCTCTGCTTGCCGTTCTACAAGTGGCTTTTCCCTGGTTTCAAGGAATTCTCTCCGATCAGGGCGACCGCGTCTTTTCTTTCCATACCAGAACCGCCGCTCACTGAAGCCAATGATGCGCGTGGTGATCCACCAGTAGCCCTCGGGATAGGCTAGCATGCCCTCGCGAATCAGGCGGGAAAGGGTCGCGCGGAGTTTGGGTTGATGAATTTCGTCCAGGCCATCCAGCAGCACGAAGGCCTGCCCGGCAGCGAATACCGCTCGGACCAAGGCTTGGTGTTCTTCGGAGAGGGTTTTACGATCAGGATCGGCCCAGAGGTTGCGGTACTGAGGTTGGCGAAACATGGCCCAGATGAGGTCTTCCCAAGTATCTAGCTGGGAATAGTCCAGGCTGCGTAAGGTCAGGAGGAAAGGGACATAGGGCGGCTGACCACTCTTTTCGGTACGGGGATAGCGCTCACTGAAGATGAAAGCCAGTCGCTGGGCCAGGGTGGTTTTGCCCGTACCGGGATCGCCTAGCACAAAGAGTCGCTTCTGCTGCTGGATCACCTGATCGAAGGAGAGGAGATTGTCTTTCCAGTGTTCCTCCGAGACCTGAGGATCTACGTAATCATTGAGGAAGTTGGGGGTGATGTAGAGCCGATCGCTGGTAGGTTTGGCCGCAGCCCGGGCGCGGGTATCTACTCCGGTGTCGAGGAGTTCGATGTATTGATAATGCTTGCGGACGGTCAGCAAGTAATCCAATAAGAATTTATGTTCGCTTGGTAGAATGGGCATGAAATCAGAGTTGAAGGTCAAGCAGTAGCTTAGGAGGAATGGCTCCATGATGTACGATGAGGGGGCGAATCCACAAAACCTGCCGCAAATGTTCGTGGGGATAGGTCCGGGCTAATAAGTCGTCGTCCCGGTCGGCTTCCCCTCTACCTATCATTTCCTCACTCGTGGGCAGAGAGTCATTCGCTTCTGGCATAATGAGTTGCATCAAAACGGGATGTTGGCCTTTGCTACTGGCAAATTGTTGGGGATCATCACAAAAAGGGACCAGTACCTCATTGTAAAAGTCGGTATCCGCATACAGGTAGCAGAGTTGGTACACCTCATAGTGGAAGGCATATAAATAGGTGAGGATGAGCAACGATTTTTTTGCGTCGAGGTCATCCTGAACCCGATTCCGGATATTCTCCCGACCGCAATGCGCAATCAGCATATTGGCAAAGATCTTGATGGAGCGAGGAAAAGGAGGTAAAAGTCAATATTGGCGAATCAGACTGAGAATTTGTCCTTCCGCTTCATGGCCCATCCCCAGCCGATTTTGGAGTAAACCCTTGATGTATTTCAGTTTGGCCTTTTCTGAAATCACGGGCAACAGATAAATATCCTGGCAGATTTTTTCCAGGTAGAGGCGGGCGCGGTTTTTTCGGATGGAGAGCTCCACGCCTTCTTTTTGCTGGTAGTGGCGGGCAATCATTTCTTCTACCGCTCGCATGTCCATGCCTAGCACAAAGACGCAGTTGTTGAGGTCGAGGTAGACCTTGATGGCTTCGAGGATTTGGAAAGCGGTTTCCGGTTCGCAGCGGTCCAGATCGTCGATGAAGATGACGGCCTTTCGTCCGTCAGTAGGTGATTTTTGCTTGATGATTCTGTCGAGCGAAAGCAATTGGTCGATGGCCTGCTCCAGCATTTTTTTCAGTAAAACCGAATTGAGGGGTTCGGAAAAGCGTTGTTGTTGGTATTCGCGCTGGTTTTCTTTGAGGTGAGTGCCCAGCTTTTTTAGGCCGAAATTGATCCCAAATTTTTGGAAAGAGAGTTCGATGCTCTGTAACGCAGATAAGGCACCGACCACGGCCGCTTCCCCTAGACCATTCAGCAGTTTGTACTTGAACGAGAGCTGATCGCGGATTTCTTTCAGGAGAGCCGCCAGGATGTTG
>JBCCCJ010000150.1:0-8311 GCA_039033615.1 Bacteroidota bacterium | reverse complement strand
GTAGAGTCCAGGCCTGCAGGCGCTCCAAATCCAACCCAGCCACCCAATTGCCAATCAATGCCTTGTTCTGTTAGGGTGGGAACTTTGGGAAATGCTGGCAATCGCTCTTCCGCCATCACCCCCAGCACACGCACCTCGCCCGCTTGCATCATAGGAGCAACTTCCGCCAAAGCAGCCGTTACCACTTCCACTCCACCTGCAATCAATTCCTGCAAGGCAGGCGCAGCTCCCTGGCTCGGCACCCAGGGCATGTCATTGGGTTGTAGGCCCGCACTTTGGAGAAAGCCAATGCGAGCCAGATCCCAAATTCCCCCACGGGAAGTACCGGAAGCTTTGATTTGACCAGGATTGGCCCGAATCGCTGCCAGGAGTTCCTCCACAGATTGCCAGGGAGCATCTTGCCGGACGGTGATGGCCGCAGGATTGTTCATGGTCAGGACCAGTGGCGTATAATTTTTGGGAGCCAAATCCGTCATCCCTTGCCAGTGCATCATCCCAATTTCCACCGTGATGGCTCCGAGGGTGTACCCATCTGGTCTGGCTTGCGCCAATGCATTATGCCCTATCACGCCTCCCCCACCCGTGCGATTCACTACGTTCACGTTTTCGCCCAACTTTCGCTCCAGCGAGGCAGCCAGTAAGCGACTTGAGAGATCCGTCCCTCCGCCAGGAGCCCAGGGCACCAAAAAGGTAATGGGTTTTTCTGGATAGCCTGCGGTAGAAGAATTCGTGCCTCCACAAGCCATCAAGGAGAAGAGGAGAAAAATCGTCAGGAGTAGTTGTAGGAAGCTTTTCATTGGGACAAACTAGGATACATCCAGGGAAATTCAGTGATGCGCAGTCGGGCACAACCATAGGGCACCAAAGTTACCATTTCCCTGGGTTCCGAGGAAGAGACTGGCGATAGGGGGACTGGTCCGGCAGAGTTCTCGACCAATTGCCAATCTAATACTCTCCGTGCGGGCAGCAAGAGTTCCAGGGGGGCGGCTTGGCCCCAACTTTGATATGCCTGGGTGCCGGGCAGATATACGGGTTCTCCTACATCTGCAAACGGGAGCCTACTGACTCCATAAAAAATCACATCCGACTCGGGAGCTACGGAATCTGGATCTACTTCCAAGGCATAGTTCCAGGCGGTGGTGGGGAGAATTTCCCAGTCCGTGGTGCCCAAATGATCGATACTCTGAATGTGTTCCTCTTCGATTAGCACTCGATTGTATTCCTTTCCGATCCGCAGGGAGAAATACAAGGGGCCACGTAGGATTGCCAAACTTTCCCGGTGTCGGCGTTCGGATCGCACCTTCATGGGAAACTGTATTTCGATCACATCTCTATAATGCCAGCGGCGTTCCAGTTTCACCAATTCTCCTCCCATGGCCATCATTTCGACTCCATAACTCCTGATCACCGTGCTATCCGCCCAAGCAGGAATCCGAAAGTATAAGGGAAAGGTCTGTGCCTGATCCGGGAGTACCTCAAATTTGATTTCTCCTTTGAATGGATAATTGGTTTTCTGCCGAATGAACACCTCCTGCCCTCCTCGGACTACCGCCTCTACCGAATTGGGACCATATACCATAGCCGCCAATCCTCCATCGGGGGTTGCCATCCAGGCATGTTCCACCAATTTGGGCCAGCCTTGGTGCATATTGGCCAAGCAACAGGGATCATTCGGCATCAGCCCATACAAATTGGACGTGGAGCCATTGGAAGACCAATTGCGATTGGTGTCGGAGACCAAGACCTGATTGGCTTGCTGATCGTACTGATGCGCCCAACAGTCTGGCGTCATGGTTCCTGGCAGTGAATTGTAGGCCAAACTTTCGAGGCGATCCGCCAACGCCAGGTCTCCGGTGATCTCCAGCCCTTTTTCCAGCGAATACATCAGTTCTACCACCGAACACAGCTCCGTTCCCTGAGTTGGACTTTTGCCAGAGAGGTGCTCATCTCCCGAAAAGCGTCCCCCCACCTGCCCATGATGCAGATCCAATTGAGTCAAAGCGTTAATCAAGCCTTCGCGATGGCGGATGCTACCAGACGATTGGTACCAAAGGGTGGGATATTTGACCGCCATAGCGAGGTTGACCACGTGGGCCGTTTTCCCTTGCGCATCCCAGAGGTGCGGAATGTCTCCCTGTTCCAAGGCTTGGGTATCCCACGGGAATCGTTCGAAAAAGCTGGTCCAATCCGGGCTGTTCATTTGAATCGAACGAATGGTTTCCAAGATCAAGGAATCTCCCGTTTGCTCATACAGCCAATAGCCCGTAACCGCATGCTCCATGGCCCGCACGCCTCGCCATTCGGTCTCTGGCCAATCCGGTGGATGCGTAGCCAACCAGTCAAAGTAGCCTGTCAAGACCATCAGTGCCCGCTCATCCTGGGTAGCCTCATAATAGGAGGCCAAGGCTTTGCAGGCTACTGCCAGTGGCCAGCGATCCTCATTTGAAGCGGGGCCAAACCAGCCATCCTCCTGAGCAGAAGTCAGAATCGGTTCTATCCAGGTTTCTACTTTTTGAATCAAGCGTTCATTGTTCAGTTGATAAGCCAGGGGAATCAAGCCATCCAAAAAATAGGGGCCTCGTTCCCAGGCTTCTCCTTCGCCTCCTTTCCAAGCCGAATGCATCAAATCCGGCCAGAATTCATCTAGGTTCCCAGTCAAGCCCGCAGCCTGGGCAGTCAATTGATCTTTCCACCAGTCCTGGGGCTGGATGGAGCCAAGCGGCAGTTTTTGGAAGGATTTCGCTTGTAGGCTTGTGTAGGCCTGATAGGGCAAAGGCCGAGGTTCCTTTTCATCCGACGTACAGGAAAGTAAGAATAGAGAAAACAGGAGAAGGTAGCTGAGGGAAAAACGCATATGCGAAACTTGGTTCAGAAATAAGGTAACGAAAATTCCTACGGCTTTCTTGATTCCATTCTCCCCTTGGCGGAAAGGAACAAATTTCTACCTTTACCCTCCCTAGTCATTCTCCCCTTATGAAACTGATATACTCCTCTCTGATTTTTGCTTTGTGCCTGTTGGCGTGCCAGTCTCCTGAATCTTCATCCGTTGCGGTTGCGTCGCCGGAAGGAGCTTCCCAATCCCTGCTCCAATCGTTGGATGCGTGGAAAATGGGCGAAGGCATGCGAGTCTCGCAGACCGAAAGTGGCTGGCAGCTTACCAGTGAGAGCGAAGATGGATGGATGCGTTTGCCACAAAGCCTGGAGGATTTTCACTTGCAGGTTGAACTAGACCTCGACAGTACCACTGAGGGTTGGCTGGCTTTTCGGACCGAAGAGGTAGAGAAAGGCCAGGGGTATTTTCTCAGCTTGCAGGGCAATGCTAATACCCAACATCCCTTTGGCAGCCTCAGAGAAACGGCCAGAGCGACTTGGCTGGATAGCCTGGGTGCACAACGTCTTTCGATTACCGCCTTGGGGGATCACCTGCTGATCGAGCAAAACGGCCAGAAGATCGCCGAAGTACACGATCGCGCCTTCCGAAACGGCGGACTGGCAATTCAGGCCAAGCAGTTGTTGATTCGCAAACTGGACTTGCAACCCCTGGAAACGGTTCAGGTAGCTGGTCCCACCTTAGAAGAATGGTATCGCACCTACGAAGATCGTCCGCTAGAACCCGCGACGAGCGACTTTTCGCTGAAGGGCTGGGACTACACGGGCACCTCCATCTGGAAAATCAAAGAAGGAGAGATTCATGGCTTTTCTGGCAAGGAAGGGGGCTATCTGATCAGCCAAAACCAGTACCAAAATTTCTACGCGAAATTCGAATTCCGGATCAAGGAGGAAGATAACAGTGGGGTTTTCATTCGCCATGACACGACCCAGAAAACCGTTAGCCCTACTCAAAGCATAGAATGTAACGTGTACGACCACAACGGCTACAGTCATGCGTACTCTACGGGTTCCGTAGCAGGACAAGCGCGGGCTTTCAAGGGATTGATTGAGTATAACAGTTGGAACGAAATGGAAATTTTTGCTCACGAAGATCAGGTCGTCCTCTATGTCAATGGGCAGAAAAGTTCTGAAGTACACGTGCCCGCTCAAATGGTCAAACCTGGGAGCATCTGCCTGCAAGCTGGGCTGAGAATCTTCTCAGACAATGGCCCTTCTTTGGTGAGCTACCGCAACATCCAAGTGAAAAATATGGATGGCATCACGTTGTAGCAGTTCCCAAATCCTTTGGAGCGGGGAGGTGATAGGATTGTTGATCGCGGCGGGAAAAATCCTTTTCTTCGGAAAAAGCCCCTTTATGCGACTTCTGCTTTTCTGTGCTTGGATGTGTTCTCTTTCCCTCCTTTTCGGCCAAAAGAATGCTATCTCTTGGTTGGACAAATTGCCTACCTACCCTGGCGATGCCCTGATGACCATTGATTCGGATTGGCTGGTGGAAGATGAATTTCCTTTGCCTCTGTTGTTTCGAGAAGGCAAAGACCTGATTCTCACCAATGGTCTGGCCAAACGGAGTTTTCGGATGGAACCTGCCATAGGGATGACCGACCTGATTCATTTGCAAACGGGAGAGAACTTTGTGCGGGCGGTTCGACCGGAGGCTTGGCTCATGCTGGACAGTGTGTGGATTCCGGTAGGAGGATTGAGCGGGCAAAAAGATCAGGGCTATTTGCAGCGATCTTGGCTGGATGAGATGCAGGCTCAGCCTGATGGGTTTCAGTTAGACAGCATTGCTCAAGGCCCTTGTACCGCTCCCTTTTCCTGGACACCAACCCGTTGGTACGTGAAAGAACAATGGCCCCCCGCCGGGCTTCAGGTGAAGATGTACTATGGTCACCCGCAACTTCCTGAGCTTCAGGTGACCATCCATTACGAGCTCTATCAAGGCATTCCCCTTTTTGCCAAATGGTTGACCCTAGAAAATCGCAGCACCAAAGCCGTCCAACTCAATCGCTTCATCGCAGAGCAAATCGCCTTCCCCGAAACCCAAAACCCCGTCGAGACGCCCGAGCGTTGGCAGCGCCCCTTGCTCTATGCCGAAAGCGATTATGCCTTCGGGGGCTTTACCTACAACGAAGCCAATACCACCATCCATTGGGAGCGCGACAGCAGCTATACCTCCCAGGTCAATTATCTGATGCAAACGCCCTGTGTGATGGAGAGTAAACTGCCAGTCGGTCCCGAGATCAGCCTGGAGCCCGGCGAGACTTTTACCTCCTTTCGCACCTTTGAATTGCTGCTCGACAGCTACGAACGAGAGCGGCGCAGCCTCAGCATCCGCCGCATGTACGAGACCTTGGCCCCTTGGAGCACCGAAAATCCAATTTTCATGCACCTGACCTCCACCGATCCTCACGTGGTCAAAACCGCCATCGACCAATGTGTAGAAGTGGGCTACGAAATGGTCATTCTCAGCTTTGGAAGCGGCCTGAACATGGAAGATCTCTCAGAAGAGAATCTCGCCAAATTCAAAGCCTTGGCCGATTATGCCCACGAAAGAGGCATTGAGCTGGGGGGCTACAGCCTATTTTCCAGCCGCAAGATCGGCCCGGAAACCGATGTGATCGACCTGGAGACCGGAGAGCCGGGGGGAGCCAAATTCGGCAATGCCCCTTGCTTGGGGAGTGAATGGGGCGTGGAGTACCTGGAAAAGCTGCGGACCTTTTTTGAAGAAACGGGCTTTGATTTGCTCGAACACGATGGCCCCTATCCCGGCGATTATTGCGCCTCGACCACCCATCCGGGTCATGAGGGCTACCACGATTCCCAGTTTCGGCAATGGGAGCAAACCACCGCCTTCTACCAATGGCTGCGCGAGCGAGACATCTACCTCAACGCTCCGGATTTCTATTTCTACAACGGCTCCAACAAATGCGGCATCGGCTACCGGGAAGTGAACTGGTCCTTGCCCCGCGATCAGCAGATCATCCTCGGTCGCCAAAATCTCTACGATGGCACCTGGACCCGCAATCCGGGCATGGCCTGGACCTTTGTGGCGCTGGTGGAATATCATGGCGGAGGCGAAGCGGCTACCCTGGAGCCCTTGGGCGATCATCTGGACGCCTACGAAGCCCACATGGTCCAAAACTATGGTTCTGGCGTTCAGGCCTGCTATCGGGGTCCTCGCCTCTATGACACCGAGGCCACCAAAGCCCTGGTCCAGCAACAGATCGACCACTATCGCCGCTACCGGGACATCCTCAATTCTTCCCTGATCCACCTGCGTCGGCCCGATGGACGGGATTGGGATGGCTTCCTGCACGTCAATCCTAACTTGAATGAACGAGGCTATGCCTTGCTCTTCAACCCCACCGACCAAGCCATGCAGCGCGAGCTTAGCCTCCCGCTGTACTACACTGGATTGACCGAATCTGCCACCATCCGAGAGCTAGCAAGCGGAAGAGCGCCCCAGTTGGTAGAGCTGGATGGACAGGGAAATGCCAACCTATCGGTGTTTTTGCCAGCGCGGGGCTATGTTCGTTTGCTGATTACTCGCTAGTCATGGACGTTCCCTTGTGGCATCTTTTTAAGAACTGTTGAGCTGCTGTTATCCAAGCTAGGTATCGCCTGCCGCGGGCCTTCCTTTTTGTACGCACAAAAAGGAAGCAAAAAAGCGCCGAAGTCCCAGCCCAACAACACTATCCGCCACAACCTCGGACTTCGTGGCCACCCCGCCTGTATGATACAGGCTACGCCTGAAAAATAAGACATGGTATGCTACTGAGAGTCAATTCAGCCAAACGAAATATGTTACCCCACAAAGTATAGGGGCAGATTCATTTGTACCAGCTGTAACAAATACCAAAAGTCTCCCCCATTCCCTACCTTTTCCCAATCCAAGGTTACGGGAGCTTTTGTACCTTGAAATGATGCATAGGCATTTTCTTTGGTACCACATCTAACCCCTAGCCGTATGACTACTTCCTCTTCGCGTCGAAATTTCCTCAAAAGCAGCACCCTCGCCGCTGCTGGCTTCATGATTGTGCCTCGCCACGTCCTGGGTGGGCCGGGCTATCTCGCACCAAGTGATGAAATCACGCTCGGCTTCATCGGTCTCGGTCGCCAAGGCAAAGGCTTGGGCAACCGCTTTGCCAAACTGGCTGGCTGTCGCATCCTGGCCGGGAGCGACGTGGATGCCACCAAGCAAGACCGCTTCCTGAAACTCACCAACGAAGCCTACGCCGAAAGTCGCGGTCAAACCAACTATCAAGCCTGCACCAGACACCGGGATTTTGAAGAAGTGCTGGGCCGCGAAGACATCGACGCCGTGGTGATCGCCACTCCTGATCACTGGCATGGCGTACAGGGCGTCATGGCCATGAAAGCGGGGAAAGACGTCTACCTAGAAAAACCGCTCACCCTCACCGTCAAAGAAGGGCAAGCCCTGGTCAAAGCTGCCGACAAATACGAGCGAGTCTTCCAAACGGGCAGCATGCAGCGCAGCCGGGAGAATTTCCTTCACGCTTGTGAATTGGTGCGGAATGGCTACATCGGCGACATCAAGGAAGTGCTCGTCTGCGTGGGCGGTGGTCCTCCCAGCCCTTGTGAATTGCCGACCTTGGACCCCAAACGAGACATCGACTGGGACAAATGGATCGGCCCAGCAAGCTATCGTGGCTATCACGATGATCTGGCTCCGCCCATCCCCGAGCAATTCTGGCCCCGCTGGCGCCACTACTCCGAATTTGGGGGCGGCATGATCTCCGATTGGGGGGCGCATATGTTTGACATTGCCCAATGGGGCCTCGGCATGGATGGTTCTGGCCCGGTGCGCCTGGAACCCCTCAGCACCGGAGAGAAGCCCGAAATGCTGCTCACCTATACCAACGGCATTCCCATGAAACAGACCGACTTCGGGCGAGGCAATGCCGTGCGCTTCATCGGCAGCGAAGGCACCATCGACATCAGTCGCTCCTTCCTCGAAACCACCCCCGCCAACCTCAAGGACCACCAATTGAGCGACAACGAGATTCGCCTATACCGCTCCGAAAACCACTACGAGGACTGGCTGCAAGCCATTCGCAATCGCACCCAACCCATCTGCGACGTCCGCACCGGCCATAGCAGCGCCACCGTCTGCAACATCACCAACATCGCCTACGCCCTCAATCGTCCCCTCGACTGGAATCCCGACAAGGAGAAATTCGTCAAGGACAAAGAAGCCAACGCGATGCTGTCCCGGCCGATTCGGGGGGATTGGAAATTGAGATAACCAACCCAGGCGAAGCCCCATGACCACGCCCCCCTCGCCGAGCCTGCCGCGCCAGACCGAGGGGGGCAGTTTTCATAGAAAACGGGGGGGCAATCCCCCTTTTCACCGAAAAGCGCGTCGTTTTCCCTCGAGAGGGAAAACGGGGTGGTGCGG